>CAJBJW010000219.1 GCA_903953455.1 uncultured Pseudomonadota bacterium
CATTTCAGCAAAGGCAAAACCTCAGCCAACACTTTATTCATAATAGCAGGTTGACCTTTTTCGTTGGGATGAAGGCCGTCTGCTTGCATCATGTCTTTCGTTAGTGCAACATCTTCCATAATAAAAGGCACGTACGCCGTATTTAATTCTTTGGCGAGCTGCGGATACATATCATAAAAAAGCGTGATGTAGCGATCACCGTAATTAGGTGGGATTTTCATGCTTAATAAAACCACTTTTGCACCCGTTTGCTGGGCGCGTTGGATGATTTGCGTGAGATTGTTTTTAATTAACGAAGGTTGAAAACCACGCAGTCCATCATTAGCACCAAGCTCAAGAATAAAAATGTTTGGTTTAAAATCTAAGGCATGGTTTAATCGCGCAAGTCCACCCGCCGTGGTATCACCGCTAATACTTTCATTATGGACGACATGATGTGCGCCATTTTCATTGAGCTTTTTTTCGAGAAGTGACACCCAGCCCGCATTCACATCAATACCATAACCTGCGCTGATACTATCGCCCAAAACGACGATAGTCTTTGCATTGACGGTCATTGACATTAACCCCACACTCACCATAAATAAAAATTTCATCATGATAAAAACGCCTTTAGTTGAAAATATTATTGTTGCCGAAAACTTGAGCAAATCAGTCAAGACCTCCGATGGACTGCTGACTATCTTGTCATCGATTGATTTGATAATCAAATCGGGTGAAAGTATTGCTATTATCGGCGAATCGGGATCAGGAAAATCCACGTTGATTAGTTTATTGGCCGGACTTGATAAACCCAGTACAGGCAAAATTTATTTGAATGGTCAGTCACTGACTTCCATGCACGAAGATGGTCGAGCAAAAGTGCGCAGCGCGTTAATTGGTTTTGTGTTTCAATCTTTTCAATTATTGCCTTCGTTGAGTGCACTTGAAAATGTCATGCTACCCCTAGAGCTCAGTGGCGATAAAAATGCGAAATCAGCGGCAACCGCATTACTGACGCGTGTTGGTCTTGCGCATCGTTTATCACATACCCCCAAGCAACTTTCAGGCGGTGAGCAACAACGGGTTGCCTTAGCGCGAGCCTTTGTGACGCATCCTGCCATTTTATTTGCCGATGAGCCAACAGGCAATTTAGACAGTAAAACGGGCGCCCATATTATTGATTTACTCTTTGAACTCAATAGCGAAAATCACACCACGTTAATTTTAGTGACACATGATCGCACATTAGCCGCGCGTTGTGGACGCACCATTCAACTCGATGCAGGGCAGGTGAGCGCGTGACACATTTTCAATTCATGAGCCGTTTTTCGTTAGCATTGCGTCTACTTTGGCGAGATAGTCGCTCGGGTGAGCTGACCATTTTACTGTTTGCATTGATGATTGCGGTGACAAGTTCGAGCGCGATTTCTATTTTCACTAACCGATTGCAATCCACCATGACCTCGCAAGCGGCAGAATTTTTAGCCGCTGATTTAGTGATTAAAAGTCCTGCATTGATTTCCGAAGAATGGATCAATCAAGCGCAAAAAGACAATTTAACGTCTGCGCAAACCGTCGAATTTACGAGTGTGTTAATTGAGCATGATGAATTGTTGCTCGCTAGCATTAAAGCGGTCAGTGCACATTATCCTTTGCGCGGTGTTTTAAAAGCCAGTGATACGTCAGATTCGTCACCTTTAATTATTCAAACGCCGCCGCTACAAGGCACAGCATGGGTTGAGAAACGCGTCCTATCCGCATTAAATCTTAAATTAGGCGATTCGCTTGTCGTGGGTAAAAAAACGCTCATTATCACCAAAATATTGACGTATGAACCCGATAAACGCGGTGACTTTTACAGTTTTTCTCCGCGCGTGATGATTCATTTAGACGATTTACCCGCCACAGGCGTGGTGCAACCGGGAAGTCGCGTGAGTTATTATTTTCAGTTTGCGGGGGACATGAAAAATATAGATACGTTCCATGATTGGCTCAAACCACAATTAAACCCATCACAACGCATCATGGATATTCACAGCGATCGTCCCGAATTAGGGGGCGCTTTAGAGCGTGCACAGCGCTATTTAGGACTTTGCAGTATTGTTATCATGTTGATTTCGGGTGTTGCGATTGCCATGGCAACGCAGCGTTACACAGAGCGTCATTTCAATGCAACCGCGATTTTGCGTTGTTTTGGTTGTCGTCAAAATGATATTTTGTGGCTTTATGGCAGTCAATTTTTGGTATTTGGATTATTGGCGAGTGCGGTGGGTTGTTTGCTTGGATTATTAGCGCAAGAAGGTTTATTTTATTTATTAAAATCACTTTTGCCTCAACAAGTCGTTGCTCCCAGTCTTTTTGCTATTTTATTTGGATTTTTGATTGGCTTTGTCATGCTGATTGGTTTTGCGTTGCCGCCATTACTTCGATTAAAGCATGTTTCACCACTCCGTGTGCTGCGTCGTGAATTATCGCCTATGCCCAGTAGTGCATGGTTGGTTTACGGCCTTGCAATAGGATTAATCAGTCTTTTGATTTGGCAATACACGCAAGACTTGAAAATGACCGCGACGATTTTAGGCGGCGGTTTACTTGCCGGTGCGGTATTAGGGCTTTGTATTTATGGTTGTTTGCAATGGGGGCGTCGTGGTTTGCCGCATTTGAATTTGACGTGGCGTTTTGGTCTTCAGCATCTTTTGCAAAATAGTCGTGCGAGTGTAGGGCAGATAATGGCGTTTAGTTTAACCTTTGTTGCCATGATATTAAGTTTTACTGTCCGCACGAGCTTGCTGGATTCATGGCAACAGCAACTGCCACACAATGCGCCCAATCATTTCGCGTTGAATATTTTTCCACCGGAAAAAGACCATTTTCAAGCAGATTTGCAAAGCCAATCGATTTTGGCGAGTGCGTTTTATCCTATCGTCAGCGGTCGATTGGTGGAAATCAATCAAACGCCTGTGCAAAAGATTGTCAGCAAAGATTCGCAAGGTGAAAATGCAATCAATCGTGAATTGAGTTTGACGTGGGCAAGTAGTTTGCCTATTGATAATAAATTGATTGAGGGGGAAACGTGGCAAGAAAATCAGGCGGGATTGGTATCTGTTGAACAGAAATTAGCCAATAGTTTGCAAATACATTTAGGAGATACGCTAACGTTTACGGTGGGAAGTGAACAATTTACGGCGCAAGTGGCGAATATTCGCTCCGTAGAGTGGGAAACGATGAAACCAAATTTTTATATGATTTTCTCACCGCACACACTTGAAAAATTCCCAAGCACGTTTTTAACCAGTTTTTATTTACCTGAAAATCAAAAAGAGGTGTTAAATTCACTGCTCAAAACGTATCCCAGCACCACGATTTTGGAAGTGGACGCCATATTGCAACAATTTAAAACGATTTTGAATCAGTTAACTCAGGCTATCAATTATTTGCTTTATTTTGCATTAATGGCGGGCTTTACGGTGTTATTTGCGGCGGTTTACGCGACGCTGGATTATCGTATTTATGAAGGGGCGTTAATGCGTAGCTTAGGCGCATCGCGCCATTTTTTACGCAAAACGCATTTGATTGAATTTTGTTTTTTAGGTTTGATGTCGGGCGCACTCGCGGTGGTGATGTCCGAAATGATACTCTATTTTTTATATACCCGTGTTATGCACATCACTTACCAGCCAAATATTCTTTTATGGTTCGTGGTGCCGTTACTTGGGATGCTGTTTGTTGGCGTGACGGGATTTTGGGGCGTGCGAAAAGTGGTGAATCAACCGCCTATGAAAATTTTGCGTGAGCAATAATTCTTAAGCGCTTAATAATTGCTCCATCATGTGTTGTGCTTGGCGCTCATAGCCCGCGCCAAATAAATTGACGTGATTGAGAATATGATAAAGATTGTAAAGTGTTTTGCGTGTTTGATAGCCGGCATCGAGTGTCCAAACGCTATTGTATGCACTGTAAAAATCGGCGCCAAAACCACCAAATAATTCGGTCATGGCTAAATCGGTTTCTCTATCACCAAAATAACAGGCCGGATCAAAAATAATAGGGCACTGCTGCGCATCGCAAGCGATATTACCGCCCCACAAATCACCATGCAGAAGTGAGGGGGTGGGCGTGTAATCGGTGAAAAAATCGTCTATGCGAGCGCATACCTTTTCGCCTAAATGCTGTAGTTTTCCACTGTAACCATTTTCTGCTGCACGTCTTAATTGAAAGCCTAGGCGATGCTCTCGCCAAAATGTTGCCCAATCATAGGCGTGTGTGTTGATTTGTGGCGTTGAACCAATCGTGTTATCACGAATCCAACCAAAATAAGGCTGTTTTTGCTGATGTAAATTGGCTAATTGTTTGCCTAACGTACGCTGCGCTGTGGGTGTCATTCGTGTGAATTCGATGAACTCGAGCACCAAAAAACTCGATTTTTCGGCTTGACCATAAAGAATAGGGCGGGGCGTTTGAATGGTTTTTGTGTTGGCAATCGCATTTAATCCCTCAAATTCGGCAGCGAACATATCAATCAAATTGGCACGATTGAGTTTGACGAAATAAGTTTGTTTCGCCCCTTGTAGTATAAAGGCGCTATTAATATCACCACCTGCTACCGATTTGGTTGCCGTAATGTCAAATTGGCTATGCGTGGCGGCGCTGATTTGCGTGGCGATGTCGTTGAAGGTTTGTTGATTTATCATATTTTTAAACGTTATTGAAAAATAACATCATAAAGCTATTTTGACTCAATATTGACAGAATTATCGCCAACCCATTTGCCAGCAATTTGCATCTTTAAGCTGTTTCCAATCTATTTCGGCAATACTTTTATCAATGACCGCTTCGAGTTCACATCCGATAATGATTTCATTATCGGGCGATAAAACCAGTTTTGTCACCATAAAATGCCGTCTTTTTTTTGTTGGATGTAATGCTGTCCATTTGGAGAGCAGTAATTTACGTGGATTAATTTGATTCATTTTGGCTCATCCAAGTATTTTTTACCCGTCAGTGTTAA
>CAJBJW010000220.1 GCA_903953455.1 uncultured Pseudomonadota bacterium
GGTTTAGTCGCCGTTGACGAGATTACCATTGATTATTACCGCAATCGTCCGCTCTCACCTAAAGGTGATGATTGGTTTATGGCAGAGCGTGTTTGGCAACATTTACATTCAGACAAAGATGCCGTTTTCGATAAAGTGGTCAATATTGATGCCACGCAAATTAAACCTCAAGTCACATGGGGAACGTCACCTGAATTAGTGGTTGCTATTGATGCAAACGTACCCAATCCAGCAGACGAAAACGATGCCGTAAAAGCGCAAAGTATGCAACGCGCTCTTGATTATATGGGTTTGCACGTGGGTCAAAAAATGACCGATATTCATATTGATAAAGTGTTTATTGGTTCATGTACCAATTCGCGTATTGAAGATTTGCGTGCGGCAGCGGTTGTTGTTGAAGGTAAAAAGGTCGCGGCAAATGTGAAACAAGCGTTAATTGTTCCCGGTTCTGGCCTCGTCAAAGCGCAAGCCGAATCAGAAGGCTTAGATAAAATTTTCATTGATGCGGGATTTGAATGGCGCGACGCCGGTTGCTCTATGTGTCTTGCGATGAATGCAGATCGTTTAGAAGAAGGTGAGCGCTGTGCATCGACATCGAATCGTAATTTTGAAGGTCGTCAAGGTTATGGTGGGCGGACACATTTAGTGAGTCCTGCGATGGCTGCTGCTGCGGGTATTGCGGGGCATTTTGTTGATGTGAGTACATGGACGGGAGAATAAAAACATGAGAGCGTTTACAACATTAACGTCAATCGTCGCGCCACTTGATCGCGCAAATGTCGATACCGATGCGATTATTCCAAAACAATTTTTAAAATCGATTCGTCGCACGGGTTTTGGTGTGTACTTGTTTGATGAATGGCGTTATTTAGATCAAGGGCAACCCGATATGGATTGTTCACGTCGCCCAATCAACAAAGAGTTTGTACTCAATAAACCGCAATATAAAAATGCGCAAATTCTGCTCACACGCGAAAATTTTGGCTGTGGTTCATCGCGTGAACACGCGCCTTGGGCACTTGAAGATTACGGTTTTCGTGCGATTATTGCACCCAGTTTTGCCGATATTTTCTACAATAATTGCTTTAAAAATGGGTTATTACCTATCGCGCTTGACGCGGATACGGTAGATACGCTGTTTAAAGAATTAACAGATGATTATGCGTTAACGATTGATTTATCAGCGCAAACGATTACCACGCCAAGCGGCAAAGTGATTGCTTTTGCGGTGGATGAAAATCGCAAATTCCGTTTGCTCAACGGACTCGATGATATTGGTTTAACGCTCAAGCAAGCCGATAAAATTCACGAATATGAATCACAACGCGCAAAACGTGCGCCTTGGTTGTTTGCTCAGTAACATTAGGTGCTAACGAATGAGTGAAATTATTTTTTTAGTCGAAGATGACGAAGAGGGCGGTTTTATTTCCAAAGCCTTATCTGCGTCTATTTACACGCAAGCAGATATTATTGAAGAGTTGCGTGTGAATATTAAGGATGCTGTATCTTGTCATTTTGAAAATAATACAAATCATTCCAAACTGGTTCACTTATATTTTTAATACGCAATCAAAAAAATTTAACAAAAAAGGTTTTTACATAGATGACAAAAAAAATTGCAGTTTTACCCGGTGACGGGATTGGAACAGAAATTGTCGAGCAGGCAATTAAAGTGTTGGATTTTCTTAACACCGACATGAATTTAGGATTTGAGTTTGAAAATGGATTAATTGGTGGCGCGGCGTATGATGTGCATGGCACACCATTTCCACAACAAACCATTGATTTAGTCAAACCCGCTGACGCTATTTTGCTTGGCGCTGTAGGTGGTTATAAATGGGAATCGCTTGATATTTCAGTTCGCCCAGAAAAAGGATTACTCGGTCTGCGTTCAACATTGAATTTATTTTCAAACTTGCGTCCTGCCATTTTATATCCACAACTCGCTGATGCATCAACATTAAAACCTGAAGTGGTTTCGGGTCTTGATTTAATGATTGTGCGTGAATTGACTGGTGGTATTTATTTTGGTCAACCGCGTGGCGTGCGTGTACTTGAAAATGGCGAGCGTCAAGGGTTCAATACGGCAACGTATACGGAATCTGAAGTTCGTCGTATTGGGCATTCGGCTTTTAGAATTGCACAAAAACGCCATAAAAAATTATGTTCAGTGGACAAAGCGAACGTGCTGGAATGTACGGAGTTTTGGCGCGAAATCATGATTGATTTAAGCAAAGAATATCCCGATGTAACGCTTTCACACATGTACGTTGATAACGCAGCGATGCAGCTTGTTCGTGCGCCTAAACAATTTGATGTGATGGTCACCAGTAACTTATTTGGTGACGTATTGTCAGATTGTGCATCGATGTTGACAGGATCAATTGGTATGCTGCCTTCTGCGTCACTTGATGATCATGGCAA
>CAJBJW010000221.1 GCA_903953455.1 uncultured Pseudomonadota bacterium
AGCGTATCAACAGATTGACTGGCTTTTTCGGAGGCAATATTGCCATTACCGGCAAAATCCGTAAATGCGCCTGAAGCGACTTCGACTGTGACTGATGCGGTTGAATTTGCATTTGGTAGCAGATTTAACGTGTATTTCGTAGTATTTATCGATGCAAACACCCCTTTTTCAGCACCTGTGACGCTAATGCTGTCAGCATTAAAGGTTTTGCTAGGCTCACTGAGTGTAAACGTATAAAGGATAGAACTATTCGTTAAGGCGCCTTTATCATCTGTAATGGTCAACGTAGGACTGGTTTTATCATGCGTATCAAATGTAAAAGCATTTTTTGCACTTAACCCCGCAAAGGCATTTCCGACTATATCAGTCAAAATGCCTTTGGGTGAAATCAACGTATAAATTTTTTCGGGATTGAGATTTTGCGAAGGATCTATTGTTAATACATTATTTTGAATCGAAACTTGTGTCGTATCCGAGGCAGGAATTACTATCTGCGTTGTACCGTCATTTAATGTGAAATTTCCTTTACCCAGTTTAATGGGCTCTTGAAAAACGAGCTGCAAATTATCACTCTCTTCACCTTTACCCGAATACTTCTGTAAAACGGGCGCTTGTTTATCGCCATTGGCAAGCGTCTTGAAATTTAAATCAATAGCCGATATGGCATTAGGTTTTGACGCTATATCGTTAATTGCGCCCGCATCTAAATGCAATGCATAAGAGCTGTTTACATTAAAATCGGCAGACGGATTAAATGTTAATGTATTACCCGAAATAGTGACTTGTTTGTCGCTAATGGGAATGGTGCGTGTGTCATTTCCCGCTATAAGGGTAATATTGCCTCTGCCCGCTTGAATTTTTTCACTAAAGGTTAAAACGATATTGTCGACAGGTGCGATGCCGTTTTGCTTGATAATAGAACTACTACTTAATAATACAGGTGCGAGTGTATCGACTGTATCAAAAGATAACGTTGTTGCATTGTCAATTCCAACATATTTATTACCGCTTAAATCCGCAATGGCATTACCATCAATTTTTACGCTGTAATGCGTATTTGGAAGTAGATCTCGAGCAGGGTTTATAACAAGCGTTTTGCCAATGATCGTATATTGACTTGGCGAAGATATCATGGAAATCGTTTGCTCGTCTCCCTTGCCATTGCTAATAACAATATTCCCAGTGCCAACTTGAATATTTTCATTGAATATCAATATTAAATTCTGATTGATTGCAACTGCATTTCCCCCTTTTTTTGGTGTAGTCACCACAAGAGAGGGAGCAACTTTATCTTTACTTGCCATTTGTTTTTAAACCCAAATATAGAAATCTAATCTCTAGGAAATTAATTAAAACACTAAAAAAAGTGACCCTACGTAAACGAACGCTCTAAACAGTGACTATTTTTTTGAAATGTATGTTTATGATGCATATACCAAATTCATCGTAGTATTTTGTTCGAAAATGTTACCACTAGATATCAATATTGCGCAACCAAGTAAAAACATATCCTTAACAGTAATATTCCATAAGACAACATCAAAAACCTATAATTTAATCAATAAAAACGGATATTTATCAATCAATATAACATAAGTTTACTCATGTTAATTTCTACTAACAGAAAAGTGGTATTTGACATAATAGAATACAGGTATCAGAATAACGCAAAGCGCATTCACATTGTGCAGTTATGCGGGGATATGGCATGGAATCAAGCGACAATCGACTTGAGGTCATATTGAATCGCTTCATTTCAAATTCTCAAGACCACCAACTTTTCAAGGCAATCATTTGTTATGACAGAAATTAATGCGCAAAAATACAATGAACTGCAAAAAATCATCAGCAAGTTTGAAATACTCACTGATATCACCATTGAATTGATGTCTGAACACAATACCACCGCGATGCTTGAGAAAATTTTGTTTGGTGCTATTTCACTAACAAACGCGGATGGGGGAACTATTTATCGAGTGCTTAAGGATTCAATAAAAATTGAGATTATTTATTCTAATAGCTTGAATATGCACTTTAGTAAAAGTAACAAAAATGCTGTCGATTTACCCAACATTCCTCTATTTAACGAAAGCGGACAAGCCAATTTTAAAAATGTTGTCAGCGCTTCTTATCACCATGATAAAACCCTCAATATTGCTGACGCATACGACACCAAAGAGTTTGATTTTCAAGGAACGAAATTATTTGATGCCAAAAACAATTATCGATCTACTTCATTTTTAACCGTTCCCTTAAAAAATCATGAACATGAAACAGTGGCAATGCTTCAGCTTATCAATGCCATTGACCCATTAACGCAAAACATTATTCCATTTGATAGCGTTGCTCAGCGTTTTTGTGAGTCGTTAGCATCTCAAGCGGCAACCGTTCTAACGAAACAGCAATTGATTATTACGTTAGAGCAAATGTTTGAATCAATGATCTCATTGATTGCAAATGCCTTAGACGAAAAATCGCCTTATAACGGCGGCCATTGTCAACGAGTCCCCGAATTGACTATGATGATAGCTGAAGCAGCTCATGAAACTTCGGAAGGTTATTTAAAAGATTTCATTCTCAATGATGCTGATCGCTACGAATTAAAAATTGCGGGACTTCTGCACGATTGTGGAAAAGTGACCACTCCAGAGTATGTGGTTGATAAAGCCAAAAAATTAGAGACTATTTTTGACCGTATTGCCTTAGTTGAAACCCGTTTTGAAGTATTAAAACGAGATGCTGAAATTGCCTTATTAAAACAACAAAACAAAGCGTTAAAACAAAATCAATTAATAGTTGCAAATGAAATTGAAACTGAACTAGAGCAAATCATCGCTACTTTGAATGACGATTTAGAGTTTCTTAGAATTTGCAACACGGGTGGTGAATTTATGTCACAGGATAAAATTGACCGTTTGCAATCGATACATCAAAAAGAATGGCAACTCAATGGCCAAACATATCCTCTGTTAAGTACAGATGAATTCGAAAATTTGAAAATTGCACGCGGCACTCTCAATGATGACGAACGCAAAGTCATCAATAATCATATCAGCGCGACTATTTCCATGCTCAATGCCATCAAATGGCCCAAACATTTGAAAAATGTAACGGCTTACGCAGGCGGACATCATGAAAGAATGGATGGTAAAGGCTATCCTAACGGTTTAACCCGTGAACAAATGCCAATTCAAGCAAGGGCGATGGCAATTGCAGATGTTTTTGAAGCATTAACAGCGTCAGATCGCCCCTATAAATCCGGAAAAAAATTATCCGAAGCGTTATTTATCTTAGAAAAAATGAGTCAAGAAGGTCATATCGACCCCGATTTATATAATGCATTCATCGCGCATAATGTACACAAAAAATATGCCGAGACTTTCCTGCCTGCAGAACAGATTGATATTTAACTTGATAGATAATTAGCTGTTTTTATCGTTTTTTGTGCAACGAAAGGCAATCGCGTCAGGCGAGTGCGTTGAAGGTGGTTTTAATCCAACTGGTTACAAATACCCCGATTGAAAAAGCCATAACAAGCCTGTTATGGTAAAAAAAGACATCATTGTTGTCAGCACCATTGCCGCTGCGCAGAAACCTTCGTGCCCATATTTTTGTCCTAACAGAGGATAAATACTGAACATGGGCATGCCTGCATTGATAATAGCGGCTTGCTTTAAAACGGGGTTTTCAAACGCTAATAAAAATATCATCAAATAGACCGCCATCGGATGCAAAATGAGTTTCCCAAACACAATGATACTGATATCGCTCGCCATACCTTTCAAACTCAATCCAGCAAGCGTACATCCAATGTAGAATAATGCAACCGGCGCTGATGCACCTGACAACATATCCACTGCATGGTTAAATGGCACGGGCAAATGCAAATCAAATGCCGAAAACACAACCCCCATGGAAATTGAAATAATCAACGGATTCGTTATTAAACGATGAACAATGCCGCGCATAATCAAAAACCAATGCGATTTCGTTTTTCTGCCAAGCTCAGCGAGCGTAAAAATCAATGGCAACATGATTAAGTTTTCAACACTCACATAAACCGCTAAACTCGCACTCGCTGCACTGCCTATCATTTGTTGCGCGATGGGGAATCCCATAAATGCGCTATTAGACATCGTCATGCCCATGGCCAAAATGGTGGCGACTTGAAGACCTTTACGCTGAATTATGTAACCAACAAAAATACCAAACACCAGCATCAAAAATGACCCGAATGTATAAGCTAAAAGCAAATCCACATTAAGCAGTTCGCCTAAAGGTCGCTGTGAAAGTGCTTTAAATAGCAAGGCGGGTAGTGCATAGTCAATAACAAAAACACCCAGTGCGCGTGTATCTTTGGGGCCAAGCAGTCCGCGTCGCACCGTAGCAAAGCCAATGGCAATAATAATAAAAATTGAACTGGTAATATTGAGTACGGTTAACAAAATGCCTTCCTTTTCATTGTTTAGAGTCTTGCTGCAACGGTGATTTAATTGGTGAAATAATATATCACTGTCAAATGTAAAAATATGAAAAACAACAATTTACCCCTAAAAATAATTTTCAATGTCCAAAACAGTGCATTCACGCACTCTACAACTGTTTTTTGGTGCATAAACTCATTTATCTAAGTTGATAATTGTTATCGCATTAACACGCCACCGAATAAATTATAAAATAACGTTTTATATTCAATACGTTAATTATTCTGTTTTTAAAAAAGGGGCTGGCACAAGAGTTGCGAAGTTATTCACTAACTATTGTAGACAGTAAATTTTAGGAGTATAGGTTGACTGCCCCATTTTTTAAAAATGATCTACCCGATATCGCTGTGAATCATGACGTAGAAAATCAGCTTGATTCGTATTATCGCCAAATCAAAGAGATTATTCTCAATCGCCAAGATTGTGTAAGTGGACTCTTGCCTGCAAGTACCGCAATTAATATTCACGGCGATTACACAGACGCATGGGTGCGTGATAATGTTTACAGCATTCTCGCTGCATGGGGACTTGCCTTGGCTTATCGTCGCCAAGTCAAAAAAGCAGACAGAGCTTATCAATTAGAACAAAGCGTTGTCAAACTGATGCGCGGACTCCTCACCGCAATGATGCGCCAACTCCCTAAAGTGGAAGCGTTCAAACATACGCAAAACCCACTCGATGCACTTCACGCAAAATACGATACCAAATCAGGCCATATTATCGTTGGGGATACACAGTGGGGGCATCTCCAACTTGATGCAACATCACTCTTTTTATTAATGTTAGCGCAAATGACCGCTTCGGGTCTTCGTATTGTGTTTAGTCTTGATGAAGTCAATTTTGTTCAAAATTTAGTCCACTACATTAGTCGCACCTATCGCACGCCCGATTATGGTATTTGGGAGCGTGGCAATAAACTCAATCACGGTGTTGCTGAATTAAATGCGAGTTCCATTGGCATGGCAAAAGCCGCATTGGAGGCAATGAACAACTTTAATTTGTTTGGAAAAGATGGTGGGCAAAGTTCCATTATTCACGTAGTGAGTGATGATATCGCGCGTACACGCATTGCACTTGAATCTTTACTGCCGCGTGAATCCATTTCCAAAGAAGTCGATGCCGCTGTGTTAAGCATTATCGGTTTTCCTGCCTTTGCCGTTGACAATGAAACGCTACGACATCAAACACAATCGCAAATTATCGAAAAGTTGCAAGGCAATTACGGTTGCAAACGCTTTCTGCGTGATGGTCATCAAACGGTACTCGAGGATTCACATCGCCTGCATTATGAAGCCTATGAATTAAAAGAATTTACGGATATAGAATGCGAATGGCCGCTGTTTTTTTGTTATAACTTGCTGAATGCTTTATTTACAGGCGATCAAAAATCGGCATCGCAATACCGAGAAAAACTGGACGCTTTAGGTGTAGATGTTCTCGGTCAGCGACTTCTGCCGGAGTTATATCGTGTTCCTGCTGACAATATCGATGCCGAAAAAGCAAACCCTAAAAGTCAACCGCGTGTTCCCAATGAAAATATTCCACTCGTTTGGGCACAAAGTCTTTTTATTTTAGGCTGTCTTTTGCAAGATGGCTTTATTGAGGTAGACGATATTGATCCGCTTGGACGCTATCGAATAGCGAATAAAATAGATAGACCGACCATCAAAGTGGCGCTACTCGCTGAAGATGAAGAAATTTGCAACGCACTGCAAAAATGGGCGATTCCCAGTCAAACCCGCGCGGATATCGCACCGGTTCAAGTGCGTGATGCAAGTGAATTATCAGCGGCTTATATCCACGTTGGACGTAATGACCGACTGGGATTAACGGGCCGCCCACAGCGTCAACTTCGAGCGCTATCAACATCAAAACTCTATATTCTCGCAGGCGAACCGTTACTATTTCTGCCACAATGTATGGATCAAAAAAGTTTTTATCTCACAATGGATAATAAACTACTTATTGAGCGCCTTCGCATCGAACTGCAATATATCTCGCAGCATTGGGACAAAGTCGCGCCACCTCTATTAATTATCAACATTAAAGATAATATGTTGACCGACAAAGAGGGGTATTTACTAATTGATTTCCTTAAGCAATTACAACAAAATAATTTAGGAAATGTGACTATTGATTTGAATTTCATCACTGCATTTTTAAATACAACGAGTTATGAAAAAATAGGCTATCTGCACGACTTCCAATTTTCCCCCGTATGCTGGGAAACACCAGAGCGCATTTTTTCAACTGTCATGCCCGAGGTAATAACGCCAGCGAAGCCAATGAGTGCCATCGAACTCAGCCAATGGGAACATCAATCTGACCATGCTTTAATTGAGCAATTAACACGTAGTGACAATTTGTATGCGCACTTAGAAATGCTCATTATTATTTCACAGCGTCATGATTTGAATTTTGACTTGGGGCTGAGTGAATTAAATGATGTCCCTTGTCGAGTGCGTGATTTACTCGAGGAAGTTTACGCGCGAGCAGGCGATCAACATTTATGGGAAATTGTGCGTCGATGCGCCAATGTTTTAGGTAAATACGATATTAACCTCGAGCAATCAGCCACTGATATTTTAGTTCGCCAACATCATTTAACTGTCGGTCGCTCATATAGTGAACAAGCCACTCTCAAACGCCCTATTGATTCCCTTCAGCTTCTTGATTTGATTAAAGAGTTCAACGAAAATGATGGTCGCCAGCAAATATTGATACAGGAATTAATTATTCATCTGGGTATGTTAATTAAAGCTAATCCCCTTTTATTTAAAGATATGCACACTATTCGAGTTGGCCATATTTTGCAGCTTATGATTGCACAAGAAAAACGCAAAATTAGCAGCTCATGGGATCAGGCTTTCACTGATATTTTAGCTTTAGCACCCCATCAACTAGCGCAACGAATTGAAGATGTCCTCAAAGATTATGACAATAATGAAAGTCAACGCTTTCAATTAGAATCAATGCACTATGATGGCTCTAAATGTGATTTAGCCTCGGCACGTTTTCAACCAAACATGAATCCACATTTGGTAAATTTAGCGGATTGGTATGATTGGCGAGAACAGCAAGGCAGTGTCGGTCGAGAAAGTGATTTATTCCTTGCAGGCGTTTGGCGTTTGTTGCATCATTGCAAAGGTTTAATGGTAGGCGAAAAATACAACAGTAGTCGTCGTATTGATAGTGAAAATCTGCTCGGCCAAATGACATCTGGAGAGCAAAGTTTCAAACTGCATATTAACCATATATTAAATAAAATTCACGCCCCTGTGTATCGCCAACTTTGCGTTGAAGCATTGAACGCATTGGCGGTTATTATGCAAAGTAACCCTCAGCTGATGATTGATGATACGATAGTTGTAGATATTTTAATTGGTCATGCAGTAAGGCTTTCGTGGCTTCAATGCTATCCCGACTGCGTGGAAGAATACGACAAATACGTATCTGTTGCATGGCAATCTTTCTACCAACTTCCTCCTCATAAAGTGGCGAACGGGGTACTCGATGCATTGATTTATCTTCTCAATAATAATGCATGATACACTTAAAAACGTAATCGTTTAACCAAACATGATAGTGAGAAAATGATGATTTTAGCTGGCGATATTGGCGGTACAAAAACACTCTTAGCCATTTTTGATGGTGAACATTGTGTGCTTAAAAAACGCTTTGAAAGTGCGAATTACGCGACATTTCATTCCTTATTAGCGGACTTTTTAAACTTTATTCCAGACATAAAAATTGATGCCGTCTGTATTGGTGTGGCAGGACCTATTATTAACGGTGATTGTGAAACCACCAACTTACCATGGAAGTTAACTTGCTCAGACATTAGCCAACAGGTAAATACGTCCAATATTAAATTACTCAACGATCTAGAAGCAGCAGCATGGGGTGTTTTATCATTACCTGAAAGTGATTTTATTTCACTTAATCCAAAGGCTTCGCCAAAAATTGGAAATTGCGCCGTCATTGCCGCAGGAACAGGTTTAGGTGAAGCGATTATTTTCCATGATGGCACGCAATCACACGTCATTGCCAGTGAAGGCGGGCACTGTGATTTTGCACCTACGGATAAACAGCAAATAGAGTTACTTGAATTTATGCAAACGCGATTTCCTGATCATGTCAGCTATGAGCGGTTAGTGTCTGGAGTAGGAATTGAAGCCATTTATGCATTTTTAAAACAATCAGGCGATTTTGAAACTGCAATTCACTTAGACGCAGAAACGGACTTAGCAGCTGCCATCGGCGCTGCTGCTGTTGCTAATAGCGATAAATTATGCGTTGAAACCTTGCGTTTATTTGCAAAAATATACGGTGCTGAAGCAGGAAATCTTGCATTGAAATGCCTGCCTTATGGCGGGGTTTATTTAACTGGTGGTATCGCGGCTAAATGTTTATCTATTTTACAGCAAGGTGACTTTTTAGAAGGTTTTTTAGCAAAAGGACGTTATCGTAGCGCACTCGAAAATATTGCAATCACTGTTTGTGTTCAACCTGAAGTTGTCTTGTTTGGTTCAGCTTATTTTATCAATAAAAAATGCTTAGCCTAAATACATCAAAAACAAAAAGTTACTCATTCACAACGAAATTTCTCAGTGTTCCTAAACCATCAATTTCAATTTTGACCACTTGACCTGCTTTCAAATAGCCCCGTGGTTTCATTTTAACGCCAACGCCGCTAGGTGTTCCCGTTGTGATTACATCACCCACTTCAAGTGTCATGGCTTGCGATAAATAGGCAATCATTTCATAACAATTAAAAATCATGTGCTGTGTATTCGAATTCTGACGCAATTCGTCATCTACCCATGTTTTCAAATTCAAATTGTGCGGATTTGCAATTTCATCACGCGTCACAAGCCATGGCCCCAAAGGACCATGTGTATCAAAAGATTTTCCAAGTGTCCATGTCGGTGAGCGAAATTGCCAGTCACGCATCGTAACATCGTTTGCGATCATGAACCCAGCAATGACGTTTGGCGCCTCTTCCAATGAAACATGTTTACATTTTTTTCCGATAACAAACGCAAGTTCACACTCGTAATCCATTTTTTCAGAAATCTTTGGCAAAATAATATTAGCATCTGGACCAACAACGCAGCAGCTTTGTTTGGTGAAAAAAACGGGATATTCAGGTTTTTCTAAATTCGTTTCATCAATATGATCAGCATAATTTAAACCAATACCCAAATATTTACGCGGACGGGGAATTGGTGCTAGTAGCTTTACATCGGATAAATTTAAACGATGAAGTCCAGTATCAATAAGCCGCTGCATTTTAGCAAAGGCGCCCTCACCTTGCTCTAAAAAGGCAATCATATCTGTTGGCAAAGTGCTGTCATCAAGACCATCGACAACTTGCGTGTCAACCACCGCACCAATGCGTGTAATCGTTTGATAAGTAAATGTAATCAGTTTCATAAGATGCCTAATTTAGCTGTTGACGGGCATTTTCAATGGCGGCTTTAACCGTATTAGGTGCCGTGCCCCCAATATGTGAGCGCGACGCAACTGATCCTTCAAGAGAAAGCACATCAAACACTTCTTCACCAATGAGAGCAGAAAAACTTTGGAGTTCAGAAAGTGATAATTCCGATAAATCACGTTTTGTTTCCACGCCTAAACGGACAGCCAAACCCACAATTTCATGCGCATCGCGAAATGCTAATCCTTTTCTCACCAAATAATCTGCTAAATCTGTCGCCGTCGCAAAGCCTTGTTTTGCTGCACGGTACATGTTTTCTTTTTTAGCAACTAAATGCGGCACCATGTCTGCATACGCACGTAAACAATTAAGTAGCGTATCAACGGTATCAAAAATCGGCTCTTTATCTTCTTGATTGTCTTTATTATAGGCTAGTGGCTGACTTTTCATGAGCATCAAAAGTGCCATTAAATGTCCCGTCACACGCCCAGATTTGCCGCGCACCAATTCAGGTACATCCGGATTTTTCTTTTGCGGCATAATAGATGATCCTGTACAAAACGCATCAGGGATATCTATAAAATCGAATTGTGCACTTGCCCACAGAATAAGCTCTTCAGAAAAACGCGATAAGTGCATCATTAAAATACTCGCACTGGCAGTAAATTCAATCGCAAAATCACGATCACTCACTGAATCGAGTGAATTATTCGAAGGACGCGAAAAACCCAGTAACTGCGCACTCAAATGACGATCAATGGGATAACTTGTTCCCGCTAATGCCGCAGCACCTAAAGGTGATACATTTAAACGTTTTGAGCAATCGCTTAATCGCTCCGCGTCACGACAAAGCATCTCAAACCACGCCATCAAATGATGACCAAACGTAATGGGTTGCGCCACTTGCAAATGCGTAAATCCGGGCATAATCGTTTCGGCATGTGTTTCTGCCAAGGTAAGAATAGCGAATTGTAACCGTTTTAATTCCGCTAAAATTGACGTAATTTCATCGCGCAAATACAGACGAATATCGGTTGCCACTTGATCATTTCGTGAACGACCTGTGTGCAATTTCTTACCCGCAATGCCAATTAAATCCGTTAATTTTGCCTCGATATTCATATGAACATCTTCTTGCTTAATTGACCACTCAAATTCACCGCGTTCAATTTCATCACGAATTTTGGCTAAACCATTCACAATTAAATCAAGTTCAGCCTGCGTTAGAACACCAACACGGCAAAGCATCGTCGCGTGTGCAATGGAGCCTTGAATATCTTGCTGCGCCATCCGTTTATCAAAATCCACCGATGCTGTAAATATTTCTACGAAAGCATCCGTAGCTTGCGCAAAACGGGCGCTAGAAAGTTTTTGAGTGTTAACATTCATAAAAAATTAAGAGGTTGCAAATGAAAGGAAATTAAACATGCAAGGTTAGCACGGTAACCTTGCATAGAGATTATAAATGAAGATGTTATCGATTGAGTAAGATTTTGGCCGCTGAATCACTCAAATTAGGAATGAATTCTGCGTCTCTTGCTAAAACGGCATTAATCGATAAATAATCAGATACTGGCGTTGCATTACTGCTCACTAAAATAACTGGAATATTTTTGTTACGGGAATTTGATTCACGCAGCGCGGCGACTAATGCAACTGTATTTAAATCTGGTAACTCACGTGCAGCAACAATCAAATCAAAAGGTTCATGCAGCAATCGCTCCAACGCTGTCATACCTCGCTCTTGGGTCACAATACGCAATCCCAAAGCACTCAGTACGCCTTGGCACATTTTACGTCGTGATGGAGAAGGCTCAATTAATAAAACCGACGCATGGCTAGGCATACTCGATTTTCGCAACTCTTCCAAACTATGTTCAATATCATAATAGGTTGATTTTTCAGACCCAATTAAATCAGATATTTGTTTTAGTAAGTCGATATAACTCAGCGCATAACTGATACTAAGCGGATCTGTTGTGAGTGCTTCGCTACTCAAAAAACTTTCAAATTGATGGCAAACGGTTGTCACAATGGATAAACCAAATTGACTGCCAGCACCTTTTAAACTATGAACACGACGATACATATCATCAAATGCACCTTCACGGCCATGTTCAAAGGCCAAAACACATTCTTCTAACATATCACATCGCTCAGGAAACTCCGCTACAAACTCATCACGTAACTGACCTAGAAGCGTATCAAACTCAGTATTCATTCAACATTTCTCCTTTTTGTGGATTCATCTTTATGATCTTGCACTGTTATGGTGTTAATTCGTCACCCACCGTTACCACTTTTAAATCATTCGTCCCACCTTTTGAGCCAATTAAGTCACCTTTGGTAATGATGATCTGATCCCCTTCTTTGGCAAAATCATAACGTCTCAATTGTGCGATGATATCACGATTTACTTCAACATGATTTTGCGCTTCATGTGAAAAATAAATAGGCGTCACACCGCGGTAAAGTGTGGCTTTACCTAAGGTTTTTTCTTGACTGCTAAGGGCGAAAATAGGGATTCCTGAGCTTATACGCGACATAAGTAGCGGTGTTGTTCCTGATTCAGTCAACGCGGCAATGCCACGTATTTGTGTATGATTAGCCATATACATTGCCGACATTGCAATAGCTTCTTCTACGCGACCAAATTGTCTATTAACCCGATGGTTTGATGTAGTGACTATTTTTTGCTTTTCCGCTTCAATGCAAATGCGATGCATGGCTTCAACTGCTTTCACAGGATGCTTGCCTGACGCAGTTTCTGCTGAAAGCATGATGGCATCCGTGCCGTCATAAACAGCATTAGCCACGTCAAACACTTCCGCGCGAGTTGGAATCGCATTTTCAATCATGGATTCCATCATCTGCGTTGCCGTAATCACCACGCGATCAAGTTCACGCGTCCGTTTAATCAATTTCTTCTGCATAGCCGGTAATTTTGCATCACCAATTTCCACGCCTAAATCGCCACGTGCCACCATCACAACGTCTGAGGCCAAAATAATTTCATCCATGACCTCATCATTTTCAACCGCCTCAGCACGCTCTACTTTGGCAACAATACCCGCGTAACATCCGACATCGGTAAGTAAACGACGTGCCTCATGCAAATCTTCAGCACAACGCGGAAACGAAATGGCAACAAAATCGCAATCAATAATGGCAATGGTTTTGATGTCTTCTTTATCCTTATCGGTTAACGCAGCAGCGGATAATCCGCCACCTAACAAATTGATGCCTTTGTTATTTGACAAATCACCCCCCACCACCACCACGCAATCAATCCGCCCTTGATGAATCCCCACCACATCTAAAACAATTCGCCCATCATCAAGTAGTAAACGACTCCCAATAACCACTTCCTCAGCAAGTGGTTCATAAATAAATCCCACTTGTTGAGAATCGCCCTCATTTTCTCCTAAATGTAAATTCAGAGCAAAAGGTTGCCCTTCATTTAAAAATACTTTTTTATCTTTAAAACGCGCAATACGAATTTTAGGCCCTTGCAAATCTGCCAAAATCCCCACGCGCCGCCCCGTTTTTTTACTCATTTCACGCACTTGTGTTGCACGTTTAATGTGATCTTCTGCTGAGCCGTGCGAAAAATTAAGTCGCACCACGTCAATACCCGCCCGAAATAAATCTTCTAATACACCGTCTTTATCAGTAGACGGCCCTAATGTGGCTAAAATTTTAGTACGTCTCATTGGCGGCACCTTATAGAAAGAGAAAAATGAAGTTGAGTTATAAGGAAAGTACTATCTTATTTTGCGTGCATTAACGCTAAAGAGGTATCAAGCATACGATTTGAGAAACCCCATTCGTTATCATACCAAGACAAGACTTTGACAAAATTACCACCGGTCACTTTTGTTAACGATGATTCGTAAATAGATGATGCTGGATTATGATTAAAATCTGACGACACAAGAGGCTCATCGTTATAGGCTAAAATACCTTTTAACGCGCCTTGTGAAGCCGCTTTTAAAATATCGTTAATTTCGTCTTTTGTGGTATTGCGTTTTGCTTGGAAACACAAATCCACAACTGACACATTAATCGTTGGAACACGCATAGCAAAGCCGTCTAATTTCCCTTTCATTTCTGGAATAACAAGACCTACCGCTGATGCAGCACCTGTTTTGGTTGGAATCATAGACTGCGTAGCAGAACGCGCACGACGTAAATCTTTATGATAAACGTCCGTTAACACTTGATCATTAGTGTAAGAATGGATAGTTGTCATTAAACCATGTTCCACGCCAATGGTATCAATTAACGGCTTAATTAACGGTGCTAAGCAATTGGTGGTGCATGAGGCATTTGAAATAACCGTATCACTTGCTTTTAAGAGTTCGTGATTGACACCATAAACAATGGTCGCATCTACGTCCTCACCACCGGGTGCTGAAATAATGACTTTTTTTGCGCCTGCTGTAATGTGCGCTGATGCTTTTTCTTTGGTTGTAAATAAACCAGTACATTCATGAACCACATCCACTTCCAACTCTTTCCATGGTAAATTAGCGGGGTTGCGCTCAGCTAAAACACGAATACGATCACCATTGATAACAATATAATCGCCATCAACACTCACATCAAAAGGAAATTTACCGTGAACGGTGTCATATTTTGTTAAATGTGCATTGGTTTTAGCATCACCTAAATCATTGATGGCAACAATTTTAAATTCACTTGTGCGATTTGTTTCATATACTGCGCGAACAATATTACGTCCAATGCGACCATAACCATTGATTGCAATTTTTTGTACCATAAAAGTCTCCAGAAAAATAGAATAAAATAAAACGCAGCTAGATAATAAAAATAGCGTTATTAAAAATAATGATATAACTATATCAAATGCAGGCGTAAAAGCGTATCACAAAAAAGCGTCAAGCCCATTTTCACTTTCTCACTCCATATCTTCAATTTCAATATTAAGTGCTTTCGTCGATAACAATAATTCACCAATTGAGGCTATTAAAGAAAGAATAATAAAGATAATACTCAGCGCAAAAGCAATATTGCCTTGATATTGCATAGAAAAGAAGACAAAACCCATGGCCACCGTGCAATGAATAATTCCCAAAACAGCCAATAACTCCATGGCTAAAATATAACGTATGCGTTTTCGAAAACTCACAATCTGTTTTTGTGCAATCGGACTTTGGGTTTTAGAAAAAACGTCATGCTTTTCACGGATACGTGAGGCAATAGTTAAAAATCGATTTGAATAAGCTAAAAATAAAATAGTAATAGCCGGAAATAGAAGCGCTGGGGTAGTAATGGAAATATCCATCATAAAAATCTCTCCAAATAAATCCGTATAAATCGTTTAAGAATATAAACTACAAAACGCTTTATAGGCTGCAAACGCCGCAAGCATCAAAAAAAACGCCCCACTAATTCTGTGCAACAAATTAATTGATATTTTCTGCAATATGGCTCGCCCAGCAAGACACCCTAAAATTGATGTACAGGCTAATGCTGCGGTTGACCCAAGCCAAACAGCAACCGGTGAAAGCGTGCTGCTCAGTGCCACAACAGCTAATTGTGTTTTATCACCAAATTCAGCCATGACAATCAATAAAAACGTCGTTAAGAAAATATTATGGCTACTTTGTATAATTGGGGTTTCTTCTTCGTTATCATCGTTAACGCGCAACGAATGAACACCAAAACCAAAAAAGAGCAATGCAACTACGCTTGAAAGTAAATAAGGCGGTAACCAATTTGCAATTTGCAATCCAAATACAACCGCTAGTGTATTTAAAACTGCGAACGCTACGATGGCGCCTAATGCAACAGGTATAGGACGATGACGCGCCGCCAATGTCATACATACCAACTGACTTTTATCGCCCATTTCAGCCGCGACAATCAATACAAAACTCGTCAATGCAGGGACAGATAAATCCTGTAAATGATTGTTTTCAAAAACGGTGAGCAAATTTCCATAAGCGCGTTCATAAAACGCTAAAAAAACATCATTCATTTATATCTACTTTTTTAAAAATTAACTGAGTAAATTATCCAGTATCATCATTACAATAAAACCGGTCATTAACGAAAAAGTGGCATAACGCGAACGCCCCTGAGAATGGGTTTGAGGGATAATTTCTTCACTTATCACAAATAACATTGCGCCAGCAGCAAATCCCATAGAAATTGGCAAAATAGGTTCAAATACACTCACCATTGTCACACCGAGTAATCCACCAATCGGCTCAACCAATCCAGTTAACGTTGCAATGCCCACTGCCTTCCATTTATTGTACCCAAGACCAACCAACGGCAATGCCACTGCTAGCCCTTCTGGAATATTTTGTAAGCTAATTGCCCCAGCTAAAACCAATCCATTTTTAATGTCACCAGAGCCAAAACTCACACCCACTGACATCCCTTCGGGAAAATTGTGGATAGTAATTGCAATAATAAAAAGCCAAACTTTTTTCAACGAATCCAGATTTTCTTCAGACAGTGAATCAAAATGGATATGGGGAAGTTGCTTATCTGCATAATGCAAAAAAAATGCGCCAATCATCATGCCAACCGAAACAATATAAACGCCCTTCCCCGTCCATAATAAATCCCCATAATGCAGTCCGGGCACAAGCAATGAAAAGGCCGTTGCTGCAAGCATAACGCCTGCTGCGGCGCCCAATAAACTATTAAACACATTACTTGAAATTTCTTTTAGCCAAAGCGCCGGCAACGCACCAATACCAGTAGCTAATCCAGCTACAATACTCGCCAAAAAGCCAATCACCACTACTTCGCCAAAAAACACATACAGTAAACCAAAAACAACACACTGCACCGCTAAGAACAAGCCAAGCCAAATGCCGTAGCGTTGAAGGGGCGGCAGACTTTGTATTTTTTGAACATGGGGATTGTTTTGAACACAAGTCCATTGATTTTCGACATTCAGCTGAAAACGACGCATAAGTGAAACAGAGATGGACATAACATTTTCCTTACTAGTGACAAAAAGAAAGGCCGCGACATGAGCGCGGCCGAACCTTTCTCTTTAAATTAAAGAGGTAATACTAAATCAAATAACGGGATGTGACCATTTCCAATTTTGAATTTCAGGCATATCCTCACCGTATTGAGAAATATAGTGTTTATGGTCACTCAATTTACTGCGCAAGGCTTGTTTTAGATAAACAGACTGATCTTTTAAGCGCGGTACGCGATCAATTGCATCCATCGCTAAATGATAACGATCAACGTCATTCATGACCACCATATCAAAGGGTGTTGAGGTTGTACCTTCTTCTTTATAGCCACGAACATGCAAATGCAAATGATTAGGACGACGGTAAGTCAATCGATGAATCAACCAAGGATAACCATGATAAGCAAATACTACGGGTTTATCGGGTGTAAATAATTCAATGAAATCTTCGTCAGACAACCCGTTAGGATGCTCCGTATTAGGTTGAAGTTTCATTAAATTCACCACGTTAATCACGCGAATTTTTAAGTCAGGAATTTCATGACGCAAGAAATCGACTGCCGCAAGTGTTTCAAGTGTTGGCACATCGCCCGCACACGCCATGACCACATCAGGCGAATGCCCTTTGTCATTACTCGCCCACTCCCAAACACTGACTCCCGCTTCGCAATGTTTAACAGCTTGATCCATGGTTAACCATTGAGGCGCTGGCTGTTTACCTGCCACAATCACATTCACATAATTACGACTGCGTAAAACGTGATCTGTCACTGATAACAGTGTATTGGCATCAGGTGGCAGATAAACACGAATCACTTCTGCTTTTTTATTGACTACATGATCAATAAATCCGGGATCTTGATGTGAAAAACCATTGTGATCTTGTCGCCAAACGTGCGACGTAAGTAAATAATTGAGTGACGCAATGGGACGGCGCCATGGAATTCTATTTGTCGTTTTGAGCCATTTTGCGTGTTGATTAAACATCGAGTCAATCAAATGAATAAACGCTTCATAGCAAGAGAAAAAGCCGTGACGCCCCGTCAGCAAATAACCCTCAAGCCAGCCTTGGCAAGTATGCTCACTTAAAATTTCCATCACACGCCCATCCTGGGATAAATCGGTGTCTTCAGGCAATATTTTTTCCATCCAAACGCGCGATGTTGCTGAAAATACATCATCCCAACGATTTGACGAGGTTTCATCTGGCCCGAAAATGCGGAAGTTTTGCTGTTCATGATTGTCTTTCATCACGTCACGCAAAAAAGCACCCATCACACGCGTGGCCTCTGCTTCAATTGCACCAGGCTGCGCTACATTAACAGCATAATCGCGGAAATTAGGTAGTCGTAAATCACGTAGCAACACTCCACCATTTGCATGCGGATTATCACCAATTCGATGTTGGCCAGTAGGGGCAAGTTCTCTTAGCTGTGCTAAAGGTGTGCCATTTCCATCAAACAATTCTTCTGGTTTATAGCTTTTTAACCACTGCTCTAAAATGGCAATATGAGCAGGATTTCCCGCTAATCCAGATAAAGGCACTTGATGCGAGCGCCAAAAATCTTCTGTCTTTTTACCATCTACACTTTCAGGGCCGGTCCAGCCTTTGGGGGTACGCATAATAATCATTGGCCAGCGTGGACGCTCAAGCGATTTTGTATCAGTTGCGCTGCGCCATGTATGCTGTATATGCTGGATTTCAGCTAAACAGGCTTCTAAAACAGCCGCCATTTTAGGGTGAACAAGTTGCGGATCATGCCCTTCAACAAAGTGAACATCGTAGCCATACCCTTCAAATAATTTAACTAACTCTTCTTCGCTAATACGACTAAGTAGCGTTGGATTGGCAATTTTATACCCATTTAAATGCAAAATGGGAAGTACCGCGCCATCACGCGCAGGATTTAAAAATTTATTTGAATGCCATGACGCTGCCATTGGTCCAGTTTCAGCTTCACCATCGCCAATGACGCAGCACGCAATCAAATCAGGATTATCAAAAACATTCCCATAGGCATGCGATAGCGCATAACCCAGTTCACCACCTTCATGAATAGATCCCGGTGTTTCGGGCGCAACGTGACTTGGAATACCACCTGGAAAAGAAAATTGATGAAATAGGGCTTTCATTCCCTCTTTATCTAGGGAAATATTGGGATAATACTCGCTATACGTTCCTTCAAGCCACGAATTAGCCACCATTGCAGGACCGCCATGACCCGGACCACAAATAAAAATCATATTTAAATCATGCGTTTTAATCAATCGATTGATATGCACATGAATAAAATTGAGTCCGGGTGTAGTTCCCCAATGTCCAAGCAGGCGCGGCTTGATATGAGATAGCGCTAATGGCTGAGTTAATAAAGGGTTATCAAGCAAATAAATTTGTCCAACTGACAAATAATTTGCCGCTCGCCAATACGCATTCATTTTCGTTTGCAACGTAGGGTCGAGTTTAAAATCGTACGTTTTTTCCATCATTATTCCTCAAAAGTTCAACCAACTTACTAAAATTTATTTTTTAAAAAGATGAATTACATCAAAGCAATGTATTTTTAATACCTAACTATTTTTCAAATTTCAAATATGATCTATATGCTCACGATAGCCATTCTATCTAACAAAAATGTCAATCAAACTTCAAACGCTAAATAAATTTTGCTTTATATTCTAAAGGTATTAAACAACAAGGTTTCATTGATACGCAACCCTTGATTAATGTAGGGTTTAAAATCTATAAGCGCAATGCCATCAAAAGGTGATGTATCTCAAAAAAACAAATTAATTAGGATGCAATTTGCGTATTTTTGTATATTTTCATTTTCAAAGAGCATACTTCGATATAATTATCCTAATGATTATCACTTTTTGGTCGATAAACGGAGATAGCGTGTGAAAAGTTTAAATATACTTATTCAGAGGCAGGAATATTGTGTTTATTCATTTTTTTACAAAAAAATACTCTGCACAAAAAATAGACAATTTTAGGAGCGTTAAAAATGGCGACAAAAACCACTGGATCTTTGACAGTCAAAAGCACTAGCACTATTGACACAGCACTTGATTATTCAGCCGATTTCACGACAAAATTTACCTATACTGAGTCAACTGGTGCAGGCGCAAACGCTTTTACAATTCATAGCGATACAACCGCTGTTGCCCTTTCTCTAAAAGGCATAAGAGACGACGTATTGATTATTAATGGATATTCGGGTGATTACACCGCTAAACTCGCCGGTTCAAAATTAACGCTCGTCAATAATAATCAAATTATTACAGTTGCCTTGGCCGCCAAATCCATCGTTAAGTTACAATTTTTAGATGGTAGTAAAGATGTTAATCTGACCGAAAAAACATTAGGTGGTGATTCACTGATCACTAAAACGGGTATTTTGCACATTAATGGAATGAATTCACATGAGTTAACGTCCGTCACAACGGCTGTGAAAGCTGCATTAACCGATGTGAATAAAAAAAATTACGCAACAGTCGATGCCGCGATTATTTCAGATAATACGCTTGTCATAAGTAAAGCCTTAACGGATAAATCCGGAAAACCTTATGCCACAGTGGATGCGGCTATCACCTCCAATGACGCAGCCATAACCACTCAAGCACTAACAGATACTTCCGTTACACCTAATGTATCTTACCCAAATCTTAATGCAGCTATCATTTCAAACGATGATACGATTATTTCACAAGCGCTTACAGGGACTAATTTTCCTACTATAGCTAGTTTAATTTCCGCCTATAATAAATTCGCTCTTCAATCCTTAACATCTTTTAAAGTTGAAGCGTTGACCCCAGCAACAATGCTTCCTGCGAGTACCGTTTCTGTCAGTGAAGGTGCAACAGCGTATTTCAAAGTCAGCTTAACAAATCGTGGCACTGGAGATTACAGCGTAAAAACAATGTTAACAGGTACGATAGCAACTCCTGACAGTGATTTTGTCAATTCGCTGACACTTGATAACGCTTCAATTGCAGCAGGAATCAGATTTAATCCTACTACTGGCATATTAACTATTCCAGCCTCTTCTCAATCCATTAGCGCCATACTGTCTACCACTATAAAAAATGACATAGTTTCGCTAGAAGCAGGTGAACAAGTTAATTTAGTCATATCTGATGCACAGGGCGCATCTGTCGCATCACTGGGAACCACTGACATAGCAAGCGTGACTATTTTAGATGTTCTACCACCTACATTTAGTGTCACAGCGAATACAGGTCCTGTGTTAGAAGGTGCGTCGACAACTTTCACGGTAAGTTTAGCGAATCATGCAGTTAGTGATTACAGTGTAAATGTAAAATTAAATGGAACAAATGCTGTGCAAGGTTCGGATTTTTCAGCGCTCACACTTGACCCTACCACACCTGCAACGATTAAATTTGACTCAGCTAAAGGTATATTAACTATTCCAGCAGCGGCTGCAACAACGAGCGTTAAATTCAATACCACTATTAACACCGATAATCGTGTCGAAACAGGACAAAGTGTTACGCTTGCGTTGTCACAAGACACAACAAATTCAGCAAATACGAATACGCTCATAACTTCAACAGCGAGTTCTACAACAGCTGTTATTACAGATACGACTCCGTCATTTAGTGTTACGGCAGCATCTACTACGGTTGATAAAGGAAAAGCTGCGAGTTTTACCATATCATTAGCAAATGCTTCGACAGGCGATTACAAAGTAAACTTAGCTGCAACAACTTTAAACTCAAGCATTTTAAATACCTTAGCACTTGATTCGGCCACCTCGAATACTGGTATTACATTTGATGGAAGTATCTTAACAATTCCTGCTGCAACTATTACTGCTGCAAACAAACTACCCGTTAAAGCAGTCCTGACATCATTAACAAATCCAATTGATAACACTTCTATAAGCCTTGCTTTATCAAATCCAACTGGAACAAATGTAGCCACTGCTCCAGCGCCCGTAACGATTAGCATTAATAATGTGCTTGCTACTTCGCTTACATCAGATATAGATTCCATTATTACTCCAGATAACAGCAATACGCTTGTCTTAGCTACTTCACTTACAGTCAATGCAAATGCAACTTTATTTGATAGCGTAAAAGACA
>CAJBJW010000222.1 GCA_903953455.1 uncultured Pseudomonadota bacterium
AGAAATTCAAAAAAGTATGGAATCCTCACCCGAATACCTTGCCATAAAAAAACAGTCTAATGCTGCGCAAGTCGAGCTAGTGGCAAGAGATAATAATGGTCTAATTGTCGCTGTATTGTGGAAAGACGGTAGTGCTTTTACTGAGCATGGTGGTGTAATTGGCAATACCCCGGCCGAAACAAAAGCCAATTTATTAAAAATGCCAAACATACATTTAGAGCGTTATAAAGCAAATGAAAAATCGCCTACACGTCAGGATATTCAAACAGAAAAAATGAATTTTGCAAAAAAGCATCCTGAATTGTTTCAACAAATTCCATCTGCTTTATTAGTGTAAATTAAGAAGGTAAAAAACGCCTGTGTTTGAAAAATGTATTTTATCTTTGCTTCATTTGAAACGGCGCGTTGATTTTTTAATGCGCCATTTTTTTATTGTGTCAGGATGGTAAATATCAAAATCTATTTTTCTTAAGGACAGTGCAATGACAATAGAAACTCAAATGGAACCAATTTGGCTAGAAAGTGATTTACGTTTAGCGGACGAAGAATTCTATGCACATGGTGAGTCATAACCTCAAATTAGTACATCAAATCTGAAGCAGTAGGCGGCAGGATGCCGTAACCTCGAACGGTAAGCGAACTTCCCGCCCCAATCGCGCAATAATCTTGGCTAAGCAAATCACGACCAAACGAAGAAGTACTCAAACCAATTAATACGCCACTTAAATCCATTTGAGGAGAAGTCACATTTACCGTTCCGCTTAATCCAAATTTTGATGCCGCTTGAATAATATTAAATCCCGGTACCGTATTTTTCCATTCAAGAGGAACATCACCGCCTTGAATTAATTGACTTTGACTTCCAATGAGTGATTTCACGTCAATAAATACATCGCCACCACGACCGCTAACTGCATTAGCTTGCACCATACCATTATCGAGTATCAACGCGGGCGTTGACACGGTAATATCCCCGCCATTGCCAATGGATGATTTCACAGTCGTTGTAATAGAGGATTGCATCAAATTCATATAATTACCCGTATCCAGATGAATGGCTCCACCATTTCCAGAATTAGCTTCTGTACTTATTGAACTCATATTCATTTGCAATACGTTTGCGATATGCATATTGATATTACTTGCATCCGCATTTTGAGTAGATTGAGCATTAATGACCGAATTCCCTTCCAGCGTGAGATTTGGCGTTGTAATATCAATTTGCCCAAAGGGAATGTCTTCGCCATTAGAAACCATGCCGCGATTTTGGATACTAATTTGCGCGTCATTACTTAAATTTATTTTGTTGTTCGCTACGACATGAATATTGCCAATTTGGCCTGTACTTTCTGGACTCGCCGCTGACGCAATACCAGCTAAATACTCACTGTTTTTTGCATCGATATTGATATCATCAGCTTGAATGAATAAATTGCCCGCTTTGCCACTTCCACGTGTATTCGTTGTAATACGCCCTGCATTTTCAATATTGATTTTCGATGCTGTCACATCCACAGTGCCCGCATTACCTTTTCCGTAATAGGTATTTGACGCAATTCCAGTATAAATAGCACTATTATTGCCATTAATATGTAAATTTCCAGCAACAATAGTCACGTCTCCCGCATTTCCATCGGCTGTCGTATTGGACGCAATGCGCCCTGTTTCTGTTAGCGCAAGTGAACTCGCAATGACATTAACATTACCCGCATTCCCACTGCCAAACGTATTAGACGATATTCCCGTAAAGGCAGAATCAGCGGCGCCTTTTCCATTAATATCAATCGTATCGGCTTGTATTTGAACTGTGCCCGCATTTCCAGAGCCAAAACTATTCGAGCCTATCCCACCCGCATTATTGATAACTAAATCGTAGACTTTGACATCAACCAAACCAGCAGTCCCCGTGGCAGCGGAATTTGTACTTGAATCAATACCTGTTGGGGTCAGTAAATTATTTTGACCATCAATGTGCAATGTATTGACATTTACGTTAACAGCCCCTGCATTACCCGTGCTAGAGGTTGCTGAACTGATTGCGCCACCATTAATTAAGTTAATCGAGTTTGCCGTCACAATAATGCTGCCGGCTTGACCACTACTATTAGGATTTGCTCTCGAACCAATTCCTGTTGGTCCAAACGTATTATTTTTTCCATCAATCGTTAATTCTTCAGCGACCACGTTGACTGAATTAGCGTCACCCGCACCAAATGTACTTGAGTTCATTTCCGCGCCACCTTGAATAGTCAACGTGGATGCTTGGACATTCACTTGCCCTGCCTGACCCGTACTTTTTGCATTGGCGGCGATACCCGTAAATGTATTTAGGTTTTTACCATCTAAATTGATATTTTTCGCATTAATGGTAACAACACCCCCGCTCCCCTCTGCATTACTATTCGCTGAAATTAAACTGCCATTTTGGATCGACACCTTCTCTGCGTCATGAATAAAAACCTGTCCACCTTTGCCCGTACCATTTGAATCTGCTGACAGTTGCGTTGTGTCAATAAGATTCATGTTTTTGGCATTAATATCAATATCACCCGCATTACCGATACCAGAGGTATCCGTTGAAATTTTGGAAGATACGGCATCCATGTTTGTAGCCGTTAACTTCACATTTCCTTCTTTTGCAGACAGTTGAGCATGATTGAATACTATTTTTTCCGCCGCTAAATCCAATGTTTGTTTATTGTTCACACTAAGCACAGCACTATCGGCACTGAGCATGCCATTATTTGCTAAAGTGGCTGTCGTTAAACCAAAATTTTCAGGCGCACTAATACTCAAACTATTCACCTGAGAGGACATAGTGTAATGAGTACCATCCACAAAACGCAGTGAATCAACCGCACCAGCATGAAACGCTGCGGGAACATCAACCTTAGCCTCGGCGCCAAAAATAATACCCGTTGGATTAATAAAATAAAAATTCGCATTGCCAACTTCTGAGCGAAGCAGACCATTAATGGTTGACACCTCTCCACCTGTAACTCGCGTAATGACATTGAGAATGGTATTAGGCCCTGTAAAGGTCGCACTTTCACCGCTATTGATGTTAAATGTTTTAAAACTATGAAAAAGATTTGCACCACTTGTTGTGCCCAGCGTTGCTGGAACGGTAAATTGGCCGCTCAATGTTTGAGTCGCACCCATGCTCCCATCTGTAATGGCTTGTGCGTAGATGAAATTAGATGAAAGCAACGCGGTCAACGTTAAAAAAGTACGATACGTTTTCATAACCAGTTCCCAACCAAAATAAAGGGCGACCAATAAAAAGGATTTTTCATATCCGTTTCTTTGAGTAACACCAGTTGCGCTTGTTGAAGTGCTTTGACCTTAGTCATCTTTTTTTCAGTTAAATTTCGATAAAAGTGTGTCATTAAGTTAAACGCTGCTTCATCTGAAATAGGCCAAAGTGTCCCCATGGCGCTCCGTGCATGTGATTTAAGTGCAACCCCAGCAAAACCAAGTGGCGCCCTGTCATCTCCTTCTGCCGTTTGACAAGCGCTTAATGTGAGGAGTTCGATCGGTTCTTTTTCGAATTTATCTGACTTAAGTAGCATTTCAAGATCATCAATATGAAGCAAATCATCGTAAGACATTAAGAAGCTATTTTCTGCATTCGACCCAAATACACCGTGTGACGCGATATGGACAATAGCGTAAGGCGACAACATCACTTCTTCTTTAAAATGTGCAATTGTAAAATTATTGTCGAGCAATAATTTATTGACCCCAAGTTGCTGGCTTAACGCGTTGACCTCTTGTTTAACCCCCGGTAATTTTAATTGCTCTTTCACGCCTGCAATAAACTCTGCAGAACGCATTAACTCAGCCACATTACCATGATTCTTACGCACTAATTCACGCAACCCGCGACCTTTTTCTGACAGACTACGTGAATTCTCTGTTTCTTTTGAGTCTGTTTCTGCTGGGGCGCCTATTTGCGTATCCGTATTATCATCAAGATGAATAAAACCGCTCACAACAGGCGCAGGTAATTTTTCAACCACACCACCTGGATTGCTCATACCGAGTATAAGTGTAGAGTAAGTTTTGCGTTGAAAGGGTTTGGGATCAAATAACGTTAATCCCGGTGAGGTGGCTACCGCATATTTTTCAATTAAATATTGTTTCCCATCAAATAAGGCTGACATGGGTAATAGACGCAAAGCACCATCTGGCACAAAAACCAAGGTTTCAATACCTTGTTCTTTTAACAAAGCTTCTTCAGGCGACACTAACCAATTATAGAGTTTAGGCATATTCGCTGGCACTTTATTGCGCAGATTACGCGCCATTTTCTGGACTTGGGTATTGAGCGCTAAGGCCTCTACTGGCACGACAAACTGTGATAATCCCTTTTTAGTTCCAACTAAAATCTCTAAACGGTGAGGCAAAATAATCGGATAAATAATAGCGGTTTTATCATCCATTTCCTCAATACTTGCATGACGTGCACTTTCAACCGTACAGCGTCCCCCTAAAAAATCCTCAAGTTCGGTTTGCTTAATGAGTTCAACGGTATCTCGAGCTGTTTTCAAATCCTTTTGTTGAATCTCGCCCGTTTCATGTTTCGCTTGCTGTAGCAATAAATCCGCAAGTCCTAAATAAACGGGTTCGAGCGTTTCACGAAAAGAGGATTTACCATTTTGATAATCGACGGGAATGTCTTGGCGAATAATTTCAAGATGTTCAACTGCGCGCTGATAAGCACTGCGAGCAGGTTCTATTTGCTGAATTTGACGTAACAGTCGGCCTTGTCGCCACTCTAAAGTGAATAATAAATCACGCTCTTGGCTATTTTGCATGAGCGCTAAGGCTTGCCAAGTCAAACGCAGTGATTCATCAAAGCGTTTTTGATCTTCATAAAGTGAGGCGAGTGCATTAAGGCTCTCAGCTTGCAAACGCGATAACTGCTGAATATTAACACTTGAGATTCTCGCATTCTCAAACACGTCATACGCAAGCGATAAACCCTCTTCACCTAAAACACGTGCTTGTTCACCTAAATTAAGATACAGCCGAATTTTTTCTTCTGAAATCGCCATTTTTTCAAATTCACTACGTAGATTTTTTAACGACTCTAAATGCTCTGAAGGCGTAAGTCCACGCGCTGAATTGAGTTTAATGCGCAAAGCCAACGCTTGATCATTGCCAGCGAGTCTTGCCGCTTGGGTGTAGTAATTATTCGCCTGATTGCTATCATGCTGCGCACTATAAAGATTGCCTAACCAATTCGCGTAAGTGGCTTTTTGACTATCTTGCGAGACTTGATAAGCTTTCTCAAGTAACGGTTTCGCTTCACTGTAGCGATGAAGTCGAGCATAAATGGCACCTAATTCACCAGCCGCTTTCGCTTGTTGTTGCGGTGTTTGCGCAACTAATTGTGCTTGTAGCAAATTTTGCTCTGCTTGATGAATTAAGCCCTGTTGTTTACAGGCAAGCCCATCATGTAAAGTCGCTTCGAAATCGGTAGCGTGTACTGAATTGGCAAACCATAATGCAATACTTAAAGAAAGTGGTTTAACTAATTTTTTCATCAGAAAGCGTCCAGTTTTACTTGGAAATGAATTCCTTCATCTTGAAGATTCGTGTGTTGACGAATTTGCGGCGCATTGATTTTATGTGCCCAATAAAATTCAGCATTCAACTGAGAAAATTTCCAATTAAGTCCCAACCCCGTTGAATATAAATAATTCGCTGATTCGTTTTGATTCCATGCACTGCCATAATCCATAAAAGGCATTAAAGTGAGGCGATGCGACGAGTTTGTTTCACCAAATAAAGGATAATGAAACTCTAAACTGGTATTAAAACCTTCATCACGCACCAGTTCATTTTCTCTATACCCTCGAACCGTATTCACCCCACCCACCGCCATACGCTCAAGGGGCAAAAGTGCATGATTACT
>CAJBJW010000223.1 GCA_903953455.1 uncultured Pseudomonadota bacterium
ATTAATACGGTGATCGGTTAATCGTCCTTGCGGGTAATTATAAGTGCGAATGCGCTCTGAGCGGTCACCGCTGCCTACTTGGAGTTTACGCATTGAAGACTGCTCGGCGTGTTGTTTTTCTTGCTTTGCAGAAAGTAAACGTGAGGCAAGCAGTGACATCGCACGCGCACGATTTTTATGTTGCGAGCGTTCATCTTGGCATTCAACAATCACGCCTGAGGGAATGTGTGTAATACGAATAGCAGATTCTGTTTTGTTAATGTGTTGTCCGCCCGCACCTGATGCGCGATAGGTATCCACTTTTAAGTCAGCAGGATTGATTTCAATTGCATCAATTTCTTCAACTTCTGGCATAATCGCCACGGTACAGGCAGAGGTGTGAATGCGGCCTTGTGATTCCGTTTCGGGGACACGTTGCACGCGATGTGTGCCGGATTCAAATTTTAATTGTGAATATACGTCACGGCCAGATACTCGCAAAATAACTTCTTTATAGCCACCATGTTCGCCTTCGTTTTCGCTAATAATTTCTGTTTGCCAACCTTTGCGTTCAGTGAAACGTTGATACATTCGAGCAAGATCGCCTGAGAAAATGGCGGCTTCATCGCCACCAGTTCCTGCGCGAATTTCTAAAAAGATATTGCGATTATCATTTGGGTCTTTGGGTAGCAGCAATAATAGCAATTCATGCTCTAATTGTTCAATTTGATTTTGTGTGTCTGAAATCTCCTCTTTTGCTAATTCGCGCATCTCGGGATCACTATCATTTGCCATTTCTTTAGCGACAGTGAGTGATTCTAATAATTGTTCATAACGTTTGTAGCATTCCACCAATGGACTGATTTGTGCGTATTCTTGGCTTAATGAACGAAATTTATTTTGATTTCCTTGTGTTTCGGGCTCAGAAAGTAATGCTGAAATTTCATCGTGTCGTTCACAGAGATTTTGGAGTTTTTGTTCTATTGATGCTTTCATTATCGAGAAGGATTAAGTTGAAAAATTTCTAAAGCCGCCGCAAGTACATCATGTCGCTCACTTTCAGCGGCAACACGTAGCTGTGTACTTGGTGTGTGGATAAGTTTGTTTGTTAGTGTGTGCGCTAAACGCGTGATAACGTCTTGCGCTGGCGCACCATTATTGAGAGATATTAGCGCTTTTTGGAGGGCTTCATCGCGCCAAATCTCAGCTTGTGTACGATAATCTTTAATCAATGTTTGTGCGCTTTGTGCGCGTAGCCAAGCCAGAAAATAGTCAACTTGCGTGTCGATAATTTCTTCTGCTTGCAGGGCGGCTTGGCGACGTGAATTCATATTTTGTTCAACGGTATGTTGCAAATCATCGACGGTATATAAATACACGTCGTCTAAGTTTTCAACTTCCATTTCAATATCGCGTGGCACGGCTAAATCCACCATAAACATTGGTTTATGTTTACGTTTTTTTAAAGCGCTTTCCACACTGCCTTTGCCTAGAATGGGTAATTGACTACTGGTTGAGGAGATGACAATATCTGCTTCGGCTAAATGCGTTGGAATTTCCGCTAAACTAATTGCATAGCCATTGAATTGCATTGCAAGATGATGCGCTTTTTCGAGTGTTCGATTGGCGATAATAATGCGTCCAATTCCTTGTTGACTCAAATGTCTTGCGGTGAGTTCGATGGTTTCACCTGCGCCAATTAATAAGGCGGTTTGTTCACTGAGTTTGTCGAAAATTTGTTGTGCTAATTGAACCGCAGCAAAAGCCACTGAAACAGGACTTGAGCCAATGGCTGTATCGGTGCGTACTTTTTTGGCAGAAGTAAATGTATGTTGAAATAATTTACCTAATAACTTGCCAATAGTTTGCGCATCAAAGGCGGTTTGATAAGCGGTTTTCATTTGTCCCAGAATTTGGGGTTCGCCCAAAATCATAGAATCAAGGCCACAGGCTACTCGACATATATGTCGAATGCATGCGTTGTCAGTAAAGGTGTAAAGATAAGGCGTTAACTCTATTTTAGGGAGTCGTTTATGTTGGCTGAGCCAATCAATTAAAAGATTAGCATCCGCTGATTGCGTCACACAGTACAATTCAGTACGATTACATGTCGATAAAATAGCCGCTTCGCTGATATCGCTTAAATTCACGAGATCTTGCAAAGCGTGGTGTAATTCGTCAGGAGAAAATGCTAACTTTTCACGAATAGCAACGGGCGCTGTATTGTAATTTATGCCAATAGCAAGAAGTATCATTAAAGAAATCGTTATAGATGAAAATTAAGTTAGTACATTATAAAGCAATATTGCTATGTAGTTTTTACCTTATGCGCTAACGTCTGTATGATGCGCCTATTCTAAAGAAATGCAGTCCTATTCGACAAATGGAAAAACAGCATTCTAATTTAGTGATATTTTCTGTTACGCTATAAATAAACCCAACATCAAGTCATAAACTAGGAATAAGTGTGTGTCAAAGTTACCATTTTTATCTTTTATAGGTGTTATTTTAATAAACGGTTGCGCTATTGACTCAGAAAAAGTTCAATCGCCAGGCTCGTTAAGTCATGAAAAAGCGCAAGCGGTGGAGAACCCTGTAGGAGATGTCGAGGCTACCTCAACTAAATCAGAGTTGCTCAAATTACCTGCACTTGAGCCTAAAACGGCTATTGATCCTGATGTCATGTATTTACTTTTAGCTGCGGATATTGCTATGCAGCGCCAGCAATATTCATTGGCTTATGAAGCTTATATGGAATTAAGTAAACGTGTCCATGATTCAAAATTTGCAGAACAAGCGGCTAAGCTTGCGTTGCAAATTAAAGATTCCCGTAAGACCAATGATGCCGTGTCAATGTGGATAAATCAAGAGCCTAAAAATGTCACTGCACGAAAACTTGCCGCATTAACTGCGCTGCGAGGTCATGATAAAAACATCGCTGTTAAGCAACTTAACGCGTTGCTCACAGCAGAGCCGGATAATTTTGAAAATGCACTTTTAGAGCTGAGTAGTATTTTACAGAAAGAAGGTAAAGAAAAGTTTATTTATGATGTCTTAGAGTCGCTCTCTACAAAAACAAACAGTAATAAAGCGGTCATTTATTTTGTTCAATCTTTGCTTTCAATGCAGATGAAAAATAACGCTCAAGCCGAAAATAAAGTAAAGCAAACGCTGCAGATACAGCCAGATTGGGAACATCCGCTGCTAATTCAAGCACAATTGGCGTTTATGGCTAATGATTTTAACCGTGTTAAATCGTTGCTTACTGCTGCTGTTTTAAAGCATCCCAATAATGTGCCATTCAAAAAACTGCTTGCACAAACATTAATTAAAACTTCTGATTATGAATCTGCAGCGGGACTTTATGAGTCGTTAATTAATCAAAACCCTAAAGAAGGTGATAATTACATTGCATTAGCGTTGATTAATTTAGAGTTAAATAAAGATGAAAATGCACAGACAATTTTAAAAACACTTTCTGAGCAATCGCAATGGGAATCGGCAGCGAATTTTTATTTAGGAAAAATTGAAGAGAAGCACAATAACTCAGCTGCAGCGGTAGTGTTATTTGATAAAGTGACAGATCAGCAATTATCTCTAGAAGCCGCGATTTCTTCAATCAACTTATTAGTTAAAGAGCGTCAATTTGAACAGGTTGATTCACGTTTGAGTGTGTTGTTGCAAAAGTACCCACAGCAAAAATTACGTTTTGTTTTGATGCAAGCAAGTTTATATAGTCAGCAGAACCAACAAGAAAAATCGTTTAATTTATTAAGTGAGATGCTTGTAGAGTTTCCTGATGAAAAAGATGTTCTGTATACACGCGCTTTGGTTGCGGAGCATTTAGGTAAAATGGAAGTTTTGGAAACGGACTTGAAAAAAATTATTGCAAAATATCCTGATGATGTGGATGCGCTGAATGCGTTAGGTTATAAATTATTAGACGATGCGTCGCGTTATCGTGAAGCAGAAAAATATTTGCAGCATGCCATTAAATTACGTCCTAGTGAACCAGCTATTATGGATAGTTATGGTTGGTTGCTGTTCAAAATAGGTAAATATCCGCAAGCGCTGAACTATCTGCAATCTGCTTATGAAAAGCAGAATTCTGGCGAAATTGCCGCGCATTTATGTGAAGTGCTTTGGTCGATGGGGCGTAAAGAGGAAGCGCAGTTGGTATTTGACAACGCACTAAAAGTGTCGCCAGAAGATGTTGATTTGATGGATTTTAAGCAGCGTTTTTTAAAGTAGGGTCTGTTTGTGAAGAAAACGTGTTTATTAGTAAGTGTTTTATTGCTTTCTGCTTGTTCAATGGTGACAACGACGCCTGATTTAGCTTATCAATCTAATGTCAATGCCCAAAATAATTTGTATGATTTGCGGCATTGGTCATTTGAGGGGCGAATAGCCATTGTGACAAAGAATGATGTAGAGCAGGCTAATATTAGTTGGACACATTTGCCCAGTGAGGAGGTTATCAAGCTATCTGGTCCATTAGGGCAGGGAGCAGTATTGATTCAACTAAACACTGAGGGTGTCACCATTGATCGAGGTGGGGGTGATGTTAAAACCTCCGC
>CAJBJW010000224.1 GCA_903953455.1 uncultured Pseudomonadota bacterium
AACATTAAAACTAAAACGATAGTTACCGCAATTAAACCAGCAATATAGAACCAGAAATAATCTTTTTCTTCATGTGTATCAGTCATCGCTAAATCCTCGTAACGTTATTATAATTATTTGTTAATCTCTCTCTTCAAAGAGGTCGCCTTAAACGACGGGTATATTTTTACCATGAACTCAACAAATGTCAAAGCTATAAATTAAAAATTATTTTCATGTTTTTTAAAATTACTTTATTTATTAAATAATTAGACTAATATAATCATTCCATTTAACCCTCACTAATTGCCTTTTTATGCCAAAAATTGTTCTTGCATCCGCCTCACCTCGCCGCCGAGAATTACTTGAGCAAATTCATGTTTCCCATATTGTTCATATTACAGACATTGACGAAACGCCCTTACTAAACGAATCGGCCGAAAGCTATGTACAGCGCCTTGCGGATCAAAAAGCAGCTGCCTGTATTCAAAAATTTAATCCACAACTCCCCGTTCTTGCCGCCGATACTGTCGTTGTTTTAGAAGGCAGAATTCTGGGCAAACCAAACGATAAAGAAGACGCACTAGCCATGCTCCGCGAATTATCGGGAAAAACACATCATGTATTCACTGCCATAGCTTTAAAGGGCAATAAGGCGCACAGTGCATTAAGCGTAACGCAAGTGACGTTTAGAGCGCTCTTAGAAGACGAAATACAGGCATATTGCAACAGTAGCGAACCATTCGACAAGGCGGGCAGTTATGCCATTCAAGGACAAGGTAGTTTATTCATTGAGCGAATTAATGGCAGTTTCTCAGGCGTTATGGGGCTACCTCTTTTTGAAACCGCGCAATTACTGCGTCTTGAAGGCATTGAGTTACTGGCATGAGTGAAGAAATTTTAATTAACGTCACCCCACCCGAAACCCGTGTTGCCGTCATTGAAAATGGCGTATTGCAAGAGCTTATTATTGAGCGCAGCTGTAAAGTTGGCTTAATTGGGAATATTTACAAAGGGGAAATCTGTCGCGTTCTACCTGGTATGCAAGCAGCCTTTGTGGATATTGGATTACCGCGCACCGCTTTTTTGCATTTATCTGATTTGTGTCCAAAAGACTTAGAAAAAAAAGGCTCTGCCAATATTGAGCATTATTTACATGAAGGACAGCATGTCATTGTTCAAGTATTTAAAGACCCTTTAGGGACTAAAGGCGCCCGATTAACAACGGACATATCTATTCCATCGCGCTTTCAAGTTTACATGCCTTATTCGTTAAATACGGGCATTTCTCAACGCATTGAAAGCCTCGAAGAACGAACACGTTTAAAAAACTGTTTAGAGCAATTTAAACAAGCAAACAATTGCGGTAGTTTTATCGCACGAACAGCGGCTGAATGTGTCGAAGAATCGGTATTAATTGCGGATATGGAATTTTTGCTTAAATTATGGGAATCCATTCACATCAAAATTGCCACGGCTGCACCAAAACAATTTATACATAAAGATTTACCTCTCAGTGTACGCACATTGCGTGATTTATACCGTGAAGGCATTGAACGTGTCCGCGTTGACTCAAAAGAAACCTATCAACGCCTCATTGAATTTGCAGAAATTTTTGTTCCCGAAATTATTCCTGTCATTGAGCATTACACTGGCGAATGCCCTGTTTTTGACATTTATAGCGTAGAAGATGAAATTCAAAAAGCATTAGCACGAAAAGTATTACTGAAATCTGGCGGACATTTAGTCTTTGATCAAACCGAATCGATGACAACCGTTGACGTCAATACTGGGAGCTATGTTGGCGGTCGAAATTTAGAAGAAACCATTTTTAAAACTAATTTAGAAGCCGCACAAACGATTGCACGGCAACTGCGACTGCGTAATTTAGGGGGCATAATCATTATTGATTTTATCGATATGAAAAGCACCGATCATCGAGATCAAGTACTGCAAGCGCTAGAACGTCACTTGGAAAAAGATCGCTCGAAAACCAAAATCACGGAAGTGTCTATTTTAGGATTGGTTGAAATGACACGAAAACGCACACAAGAAAGTTTGGAGCACATACTATGTGAACCCTGCCCTGCTTGTGGTGGACGGGGCGTCTTAAAAACTGCAGAAACCATTTGCCTTGAAATTTTCCGCGAAATTATTCGAGAAGTTCGCCAATACAATGTTCAGAAAATTCTCGTACTGGCTTCGCACGAAGTCGTTGAAATGTTACTTGATGAAAAAGCTGACATGCTCACCGAACTTGAATTATTTCTCAATGTGCAAATTAAATTTCGCTCTGAAACCAGCTATAACCAAGAACAATACGATGTCGTCTTGTTGTAGCACCATAAAAAAAGCCTTCTACGCAAAAATTGCGCAGAAGGCTTTTAATATTACGATTAAAAATTACTACGCGACAAAAACGCTTGCACTGCGTAATTTTTTCATCGCATTTTGCTCTAGCTGCCTGATACGCTCAGCCGATACATTGTATTTTTCAGCTAATTCTTGCAGCGTCGCTTTTTTCTCAACGAGCCAGCGACTCGATAAAATATCTAAACTGCGCTCATCAAGTACTTTGAGCGCTTCAGTTAATAATTCATGTTCATTACCTTCCCAATCGGACGCCTCGAGCAATTCAGCAGGATCCCCATGGTAGGTTTGCAAATAATTCACTGGCGCTGAGTAATTTTCATCATCGGTGTCGTCACCCGACATATCAAACGATACATCATGATTTCCCAAACGTTTTTCCATTTCGTACACATCACTTAGGTTAACGTTTAAATCATCCGCAATGGCAATGGCATCATCGTGTGAGAGCCAATTCAAATCTTTTTTTGCTTTGCGCAAATTAAAAAATAATTTACGTTGCGCTTTTGTAGTGGCAACTTTAACAATGCCCCAATTTTTAATCACATATTCGTGAATTTCTGCTTTAATCCAATGCACCGCAAAAGACACTAAGCGAACACCTACATGGGGATCATAGCGTTTCACCGCTTTCATGAGGCCTACATTGCCTTCTTGAATGATATCTGGCATGGACAATCCATAGCCACTATAGCCACGCGCAATATGCACAACAAAACGTAAATTTGTCATGACTAATTGACGCGCCGCTTCTAAGTCGCCTTCATCGTGGAATCGACAAGCAAGATCGTATTCTTCTTCAACTGTTAATTGTGGAATTTGACGAACAACATTTAAGTAAGCGTCAAACGTTCCAACAGATAAATTTACAGGTATAGCTAAAGCGTTTGTCATAAATAAAACCCTTATGTATCGTTAAATCTTAATATGAATAATTTTAACATTTTTAACCAATATTTCATTATTTTTCTTGTTATCATAGACCGAACAATTTAACAACTCACTTGAAAATTCAATTAATCGAAATATGAACAAATTTGTTTCTTTTTTAAGCGTCGGTTTACTCATAAGCCCAATCGCAAATGCCGATGAGATGCGACCCACCGGTGACTTAGGCGTTGTCATCGAGCGTGAAGCACACTCCGTGCTGATTGTGAATACCACGCAAAAAGCACAACTTGCCCGAATTGAAGACTTGGGCGATTTATCGCACGCCTCGGTTGTTTTCTCCCGTGATGAGCGTTTTGCTTATATATTCGGACGCGATGGCGGCTTAAGTAAAATAGATTTACAACAAGATGAGGTCAGTCATCGAATAATTCAAGGGGGCAATAGTATTGGCGGTGCAATTTCTCAAGATGGCAGTGTCATTGCGGTTTCGAACTACTCTCCACCGGGGGTAAAATTATTTTCAGCCGATACATTGGAATTATTAGCCGATATTCCAGCGAGTTACGGGGATAATCAATTATCCAAAACCGTGGGCCTTGTCGATGCACCAAACCATCGTTTTGTCGTGAGCTTATTTGATGCAGGTGAAATTTGGGTCATTGATGTCAACGACATTAAAAACCCTAAAATTGAAAAATTTAAACACATTGGCAAACAACCTTATGACGCCATGATTTCCGCCGACGGGCGTTATTACATCGCGGGATTATTTGCCGAAAAAGGCTTGGCACTGTTGGATTTATGGCATCCTGAAAATGGCGTCAAACGCGTACTTGAAAATTACGGCAAAGACGATGAGCAACTGCCTATCTATAAAATGCCGCATTTTGAAGGCTGGGCAATGACCAGTGATTATGTCTTTGTGCCAGCAATTGGACGACATGAAGTGCTTGTGGTGGATAATCGCACGTGGCAACTGATCAAAACGATTCCCGTTTTAGGTCAACCTGTTTTTGTCATGGCAAGACCTGATGGACGGCAAATTTGGGTTAATTTTGCACTACCTAGCAATGATAAAGTCCAAATTATCGACGCCAGTTCATTAAGTGTTACAAATACCCTCAATCCTGGTAAAGCGGTACTGCATTTTGAATTTACACCACGCGGTGAAAACGTATGGGTTGCTGTGCGTGATGACAATCAAGTTATTGTTTACGATACCGCCACACTTAGCGAAATCGCGCGACTGCCTGCTGACAAGCCTAATGGTATTTTCTTTAGCGCTCGAGCGCATAAAATCGGAATGTAACCGTGCTTGAATTATCGGATTTACAAAAAAAATTACTCAATGATTTTCAGCGGAATTTTCCTCTCACGCCAAAGCCTTATGCAGATATCGCCAAACAACTTGGCGTGAGTGAAAATGACGTACTCAACGCATTAAATGAATTAGATGAAAAACAATGTATTAGTCGTATTGGCGCCATTATTCCGCCTAATCAAATAGGCGTCAGTACGCTTGCCGCCATGTCTATTCCAGAAAATGACATTGAGCGCGTGGCTGCGCAAATTAATCAATACACCGAAGTGAACCACAATTACGAGCGTGAGCATGTGGTGAATCTCTGGTTTGTACTCATTGCCCAGAATGCCGTACATTTGAATAATGTCATCTCCTCTATCGAAAACGAAACGAGTTACCCTGTTTTGCGTTTTCCTCTGATTAAAGAATTTTTTATTGATTTGAGTTTTCGTTTGGATTTAGCCAATGATTGAAAACAAAGATTATCTCTTGTTAGCACAAATTGCTGAAGGCTTGCCCATTTGTTCACATCCTTATGCCATTATGGGTGAAAAAATCGGTTTGAGTGAAGCGCAAGTCATCGAGCGATTAACTTATTTACAAGACAGAGGAATGATTAAGCGCCTAGGTATTATTGTCAAACACGCCACGCTCGGTTATCGCGCTAATGCCATGATAGTCTGGCGTATACCTGAAGCAGATATTGACTTCGTGGCACAGGAAATGCTGAAATTTTCGTTTGTTACACTATGTTATCAACGTCCGATGTTGCCAGAATGGCCATATAATTTGTACTGCATGATTCACGGAAAAAATAAAGTCACGGTAGAAAACCAACTTGCGCAACTTATCGAACAATGCGGTTTAGAAACTATTGAAAAACAAATTTTATTTAGTTCACGTTGCTTTAAACAACGTGGCGCCGTTTATACGGCTAATTAATCACTCAAAAAAATGAAAAATATTTACGTCACGCAACCAACGTTGCCACCACTTGAAGAATTTATTCCGTATTTAGAGCAAATTTGGGAAAATAAAATTCTCACCAATGGCGGTACATTTCATCAGCAACTCGAACAAGCCTTGTGTGATTATTTGGGCGTAAAACATTTAGCGTTATTTACCAATGGCACGATTGCACTCATTACCGCTCTTCAAGCCTTGCGCATTACAGGTGAAGTGATTACCACGCCCTACTCTTTTGTGGCAACGGCGCATTCACTCCTTTGGAACGGCATCAAACCCGTTTTTGTCGATATTGATCCTATCTCACTCAATCTTGACCCCGCCAAAATTGAAGCCGCCATTACCCCGCAAACCACCGCCATTATGCCTGTACATTGCTATGGATATCCTTGTGATGTTAAACGAATTCAAGCAATCGCTGATAATTACAATTTAAAAGTAATTTACGATGCAGCGCATGCGTTTGGCGTCAAAAATCAAGACGGTGGTATTTTAAATCACGGTGATTTATCTGTATTAAGCTTTCACGCCACCAAAGTATTTAATACCTTTGAAGGTGGCGCCATTATTTGCCCCGATGAAAAAACAAAACGACGTATTGATCATTTAAAAAACTTTGGTTTTGTTGATGAAGTGACCGTTGTTGCAGCGGGCATCAATGGCAAAATGAGTGAAATCAATGCGGCATTTGGATTACTTCAACTCAAAGGTATTGATGAAGCATTAGCGAAACGTCAAGCCATTGATGCACATTATCGTGAAGGTTTAAAAGATATTGCAGGCATTCGCTGCGCAGATAGCGGTTCGTATGTGGCAAATTACGCATATTTCCCCATTTTCGTTGAAAAAAACCGTGACGCCCTCTACGAAACGCTAAAAGAAAATGGCATTTTTGGACGACGTTATTTTTATCCACTCATCAGTGATTTTCCAATGTATCGTGGTTTACCTTCTGCTGCCCCCTCCAATTTACCCATAGCACGTAAAACATCTGAAGAGGTGATTTGTTTACCGATTTACCCAGAATTATCGCATGATTCACAGGATAAAATTATCAACCTAATTTTGGAACATCACTCATGGCGTGGTTAACCGCTGAAGAAATCGAAAATATGGGGTTTGCGGACGTAGGTAAGAATGTGTATTTATCAAGCAAAGCGTCCTACTACAACTGTCCCAATATTCGTATTGGTCATGATGTAAGAATTGATGATTTTTGCGTTTTATCTGCGGGTGAAGGGGGTATTGATATTGGCAATTATATTCATATCGCTATTTTTTCATCATTAATTGGCTCAGGAAATATAACGTTAGCTGATTTTTCTGGATTATCCTCTCGCGTTTCTGTTTATAGTAGCAATGATGATTACA
>CAJBJW010000225.1 GCA_903953455.1 uncultured Pseudomonadota bacterium
ACATCCGTTGCCACTAAAATAGAGCAACTTTTATTCGCAAAGCGCAGCAACACTTGATCACGCTCACGCTGTTCTAAATCGCCATTGAGCGCGAGAACACTGTAATTTTGCTCTTCTAAAAATTTGGCTATTTGATTACAGTTGTATTTGGTATTACAAAAAATGACTGTCGATGCCGGTTGATATTTACTCAGTAACGCTACTAAGGCTTGTGGCTTTTGATTATCTTCGGCTTTATAGAAAATCTGCTCAATTTGCTCACTTGTAGACTCATCAACATGAATTTCAACTGGACTTTGCTGAATATGCGCACTCATCGCTTTAATTTCATCAGGATACGTCGCTGAAAATAAAAGCGTTTGTTTTTCTTTATTATTAATATGCCGAGCAATGAAAGCGATTTCAGCTTCAAATCCCATCTCAAGCATCCGATCTGCTTCATCAAGTATCAGCATTTTAACATTGCGAATTTTCAAACTTTGACGTGTTAAATGATCTTTAATGCGTCCAGGTGTTCCGACCACAATATGCGGTGCGTGTTGATCCAGTGAGGCGAGTTGATGTCTTATAGGCACGCCACCACACAAGGTTAATAATTTCACATTCGGAATAAAACTCGCCAAACCACGAATGGCTTTGCTGACTTGATCGGCTAATTCACGTGTTGGACAAAGTACCAACGCTTGCGTTTCAAAACTATCGGCATCCAATTTTGCAAGTAAACCGAGTCCAAATGCCACGGTTTTTCCGCTACCTGTTTTAGCTTTAGCAATAATATCTTTGCCTGATAAAATCAATGGCAATGCTTTTTCTTGGATGGGCGTCATTTCGCTATAACGCAAGGTTTCTAAACTTTGAAGCAAAGGTGCTGCAAGGGAGGTACTTGAAAAACTAACCGAGGACATACAATAAACTCATAAAATAAAAAGAAGACCGCCAACATAGGAAGTCAAAGGAACCAATTTTTCGATGCTAAGACCGATTTAACGCTAAAAACAATTTTTAAAGCACAATTTCCATTCCATCAAACGCCACTTCAATTCCCGCCGCATCCAGCGTTTTTCTTTCCGGCGAATCATTATCTAAAATCGGATTCGTGTTATTAATGTGAATTAAAATTTTTCGTGCATGGCTAACGCCATTTAAGACTTCAATCATACCGCCTTCCCCAGATTGAGGAAGATGGCCAATTTCACGCGCTCGTTTATGGCTAATGCCTTGCGTGACCATTTCATCATCCGTCCAGAACGTACCGTCAACAAGCAAGCAATCAACCGATTGCAACGCATCCATGACATGCGGTTCAATTTCGCCTAAACCCGGAGAATAAAAAACTTTTTTACCCGTGGAAATTTGCTCAATAATAACGCCTACATTATCGCCATCATGTGGATCATAGCGATGCGGTGAATAAGGTGGTGCTTTACTTTTGAGCGCTTGCGTGTAAAAACGCAGGTCATGAATGTCTGGAATAGTGAAACTGCTACCGTCAACAGGAATGGTATGCGTATTCACGGTGCAATAATCTTTCAGCATGGTAAACAAGGGAAAACCTGTTGTTAAATCTTGCTGAACCATTTCAGAGCAGTAAATATCAAGCGGTTTGCCTTCTCGTAGCATCAAAAGACCCGTTGTGTGATCAATTTGGCTGTCCATGAGCATAATCGCTTTAATACCGGTGCCGCGAATGCCTTCTTGAGGCTGAATTTGAGGAAAAGCGTCAAGTTGAGCGCGAATATCGGGCGACGTGTTAAATAATAACCAATTTTTATCATCCGTACTGACGGCAATCGAAGACTGTGTGCGGGCGGTGCCGTTCATTTGTCCGCGTCGAATGCGATGACAATTATGACAATTACAATTCCATTGCGGAAACCCGCCTCCTGCGCCAGCGCCGAGTACTCTAACTTTCATAGTAAATAACCTTATCTTCAATATAAAACGCGAAAAAAAAGGGGCAAACCGCCCCTTTTCTTTTATTCAAACCGAAATAAAATATTAACGGTTATAAATGTACATAGTAACTTCAAAACCGAAACGTAAATCAGTATAGCTTGGTGTTTCCCATTTCATAATCATGACCTCCGAAAATTTTTATTAGTGTTGTTTCTAGCTTGCATAATCTAAGCTGTGCTCAAGTATAAAAGGATTTTTTTTCTAACGCAACATCCGAAAAACTATCCTTTCAAATTAAGCACAGCAACACGACATTATGACTGCTCAATTCATCAGTAACCACGACATTAAACTTCGAATAATCAAGCCTTAACAGCCATTTTTATTTCAAAATTGCGTTAAATTTCATAAGTTAAATTAAAAAACTGGTAAAATTTTCAACATTTTTAGTCAATTAATAAAATTAAGACAATTGATATGAATCATTCCAAACCTTTCAAGATTTTGATCGCTGATGAAAACACGTCGGTGCGAAATGCGTTGCGTTTAACATTCGCTCAACAAGGAAATCCAGTTTTCGAGGCACAAAACGCACTGGAGGCATTAGAGATTTTTAATACTAAAGTGCCCGAAATGGTGTTTATTGATTCGATGATTGAGGGTGAGATTAGCGGCGTGACCCTCTGCCAACTCATTAAATCAATGACATTACCGTATTATTGTTTTGTGGTACTCCTTTATTCTAAAGCGTCTGAAAAAGAGCTCGATGCTTGTTTTTCTGCAGGTGCAGATAATTATTTAATCAAACCGTTTAAGCCAACAGATGTGCTTAAATTTGTCGATGAACGCAATAATAAATCTCAATTAAGTGAATCAAAACCCTCTACGTCAAAGAACATGGCTCATGCACTAGATGAAAATCGTGAACAATTACAAATAACGTATGAATCTTTAAGTGGCTTTGACCCTGCTGCACTCGACAATTTAGAATTCATGCTAGGTTCAAAGAACAAGGTATTTAATAGTTTGAGATGTTTTGTTGTCGACTTTAGCGACAGTGTTGATGAAATCCGTGAGTTATTTTCAACCCAGCAAAAGGAACTTACACGCCGAAGATTACACTCTTTAAAAGGCACTGCCGCCATTGTAGGTGCAAATAATCTTTCGGCATTGGCAGCAGAAATTGAAGCACTTGTCCTTAAAAGCGATAATATTGACGAAAAACTCGTTGACCTTAACGCCGCATGGCAAATAGTGAATCATACGGTATTAACGACGCTTTCATTGGATAATTAAACGTGTAACAAAAATTTAATCCTACTATTTTATAATAATGAAGACGCATCCTTATTTATCCATATTATTTATAAGTCTTTTTCTATTACCTTGCTTTGCACACGCTGATTTTTTTGATTGGAGTAATACAGAGGTTCAATATTTACATGGCTCGGGTTTTCAAATGCCTAAAAATGCGAATGACATTGATCGCTCCATTATCACCGTGAGTCACGCAGACGGTTGGGCATTAGGTCACAACTTTTTCTTCCTCGATACGCTGATTTCTGAGCAAGGCGAACCTTCTCAGGTCAATGTTTATGGAGAGTTATACAGCTATTTTAGCTTAAACAAAATCACTGGACGCGACCTGTCTTACGGTTTATTTAAAGATTTGAATGCCACTGTAGGCGTCAATTTAGGCGAGAATTTAGATATCAATCCAAAAAGTGGGACACGTATGCTTTTATACGGTGCGACGCTGGATTTAAATTTACCGGGATTTAAAATGTTCAACATTGATTTCCTCTGCCACAATATTATCGAGCCGGTTTCCACGGGAAATTCACTGCAAATTACGCCTGTGTGGAAACTGCCCTTCACTATTGCTGATACGCATTGGACTTTTGAAGGCTTTGCCGATTACATTGGCAGTAAAACAGGAAGCTATACCGAAAATTTCCTCGCGCAACCTCAAGTACGCCTTGATGTGGGTGAGTTCTTTGGTATGCCCAATCGTCTACAAGTCGGCATGGAATATCAATATTGGTATAATAAATATGGTATTAAAGGTTTTACTGAAAGCTTGCCACAAGCTCTTCTTGTTTGGAAATTTTAAGCCTAGCAAGCAATATGAAAGAAAAAATAACATTAACGTATCAAATTATTACGCTAGCACTGGTTTATTTTCTTAGCGCAAATTTTTGTAATTTCATGGGTATTCCCAATGAATTTGGCACTATTATTTGGCCGCCTTCGGGGATTTCGCTCGCAGCGATGTTAATTTTAGGTCCTCGCGCTTTAATCGGTATTTTTATTGGTGCGTTGTGTACCAATTTATCTTTCATCCATAATTTGCTCGGTGATATTCATCCACTAGGCATCATCACCGCTTTAATTGAATCGATTGCCGCTATTCTTCAAGTAATAATTGGTGCTTGGCTGGTTCGAAGACTCGCCCATTTCCCTAATTCATTGGGAAGTGAAAAACAGATAATGCTGTTTTTCTTAGCTGGCATACTTTCCGCGTTGATTAGCTCCACCCTCTCCATCTCGACGCTGACACTAACAGGGCAACTCGATCAAAATATCGCGCTATCCCATTGGATAGATTGGTATATTGGCGATGTCATTGGTATTTTTATTTTCACCCCCCTTTTGCTTGTTTGGTTTTACCCAACTCAGGCGTTCATTCATCGACGAGCAGTGGTTAGCGTCACTATTATTGCCACATTTTTGTTAACCGTTGGGTTGGTTATCTATGAATTCCAAGAAGAGGATAAACGTTTAGAATTAACCTTTCAAAAAGATGTTCTTTCGATCGACGCAAAAATAGAAACGCAGTTTTTCGCACATTTAAACGCGCTAAAAGCGATTGAAAGCTTTTATGCTGCCTCACTGAAAGTGGATCGAAGCGAATTTAAAGCCTTTATTGCCCATCTATTTAATGATTTTTCGGGCATTCAAGCATTAGGATTTGACCAACTTGTTTTAGATAAAGAGCGTCCAGCGTTTGAAAAATCAATTCAGAGTGAAGGTTTTCGCGATTTTCATATTACAGAGCGTGACGAAAACAAAAACCTGATTCCAGCGGTAAAAAGAGATAGCTATATAGTGGTAAATTTCATTGAACCCATGGAGCGAAATAAAAAAGTGTTTGGCTTTGATATGATGTCTGACCCAACCAGAGAAAGCACGCTAAATCAAGCCCGCGACACTGGCAG
>CAJBJW010000226.1 GCA_903953455.1 uncultured Pseudomonadota bacterium
ACGTTTTCAATGCCTTTTTCTGCGTTGACATAATTTTTCGCTAACGTTTCAGGCACAGCTTGTCGATTATCTAAAATAGCCTGCATGAGTGGCTCTAAACCCGCTTCACGAGCAATTTGCGCTTTGGTGCGACGTTTGGGTTTAAACGGCAAATACAAATCTTCAAGCCATGTTTTTGTTTGCGCGGCGAGAATTGCCGTTTCTAAATCAGGCGTTAATTTTTCCTGCGCAGCGATACTTTCTAAAATCACCGTGCGTCGCGCCGCCAGTTCACGCAAATAACCTAAACGCTCTTCGAGCAAACGCAGTTGCGTGTCATCGAGTCCACCCGTGACTTCTTTGCGATAACGCGAGATAAAAGGCACTGTAGAACCTTCATCTAAGAGTGCTACCGCAGCCTCTATTTGGTGTATTTTTACGGCTAATTCGTGAGCAATAATCTGATTGATTGACATAACTTGTAAGAATAAAAAATGAACTCTCGTGAAACGCGCAAACTCGACGCGACTATGTTGTATATTTTACCATTTAACAAAAAAGCAGTTTGATTCAAATGCCATTTTGCTAATTCTTTTCAATTTTATTTGCGAATCGTTTCTAAACGCGTTAGATTTTAAGTTTTTTTTCACACAGAATGACATCATGACAAACCCTACGCCATACAGCCATATCGGTGGTGAACAAGCCGTCCGTTTACTCGTTGATCGCTTCTATTTTTATATGGACACACTGCCTGAAGCTCGAGGCATACGCGATATGCACCAACCCGATTTAAGTTCAGCGAATAGTAAATTATTCAAATTTTTATCTGGCTGGTTAGGCGGGCCGAATTTATTTATGGAAGAATACGGGCATCCGATGCTACGCGCTCGTCATTTTCCCTTCAGCATTGGTGAATCTGAGCGAGATCAATGGATGCTGTGTATGAACAAAGCACTTGCTGAAATTCCGATGATTCCAGAGCTCGAAGCCAATATCAAAAAAGCGTTGCAAGATTTGGCCACGCACATGATAAATCAAGAACCTGCCTAATCGCTCATGATCGAACAATTGATTGTTCTGGTTGCAGCGTTAGTTGCTAATACCTTTTCAGCCTTAGCCGGTGGTGGCGCGGGACTGATTCAGTTTCCGGTACTTTTATTTTTAGGTCTACCTTTTAGTGTCGCACTCGCCACGCACAAAGTCGCGTCAGTTGCGCTCGGCATAGGCGCCACGGTGCGTTATCTCAAAGAAGATATTGTGCAAAAGCAATTTGCGTTATTCATGTTGATAGTGGGTGTGCCGGCTGTGATTTTGGGTTCATTTATTGCTATCGAATTGCCCGATACATTAGCAAAAAAAGTACTCGGACTTCTCACCATGTCACTGGGACTTTACTCTATTTTTCAAACGCAACTTGGTCAACAACACACGCCAAAAAATCAAGATACACGCGGACTTATCGTCGGTGGCGCTTGGTTGTTTTTCATTGGTTTTTTGAATGGCTCCATTGCATCGGGCACCGGTTTATTTGCCACGATTTTATTGGTGAGATGGTTTGGCTTTGATTATAAACGCGCAGTTGCCTATACACTTATTGTGGTTGGCTTATTTTGGAATGGTGTGGGCGGCGTGAC
>CAJBJW010000227.1 GCA_903953455.1 uncultured Pseudomonadota bacterium
AATTCTATAGCACAAGACGGTAAAGGAAAGTTGATTAAAATCCCTATGAATGGAACTTATATTGGATGCGATAAATATCTGATTTATGATGAATCCGATCAAATAATAAGTCCTAATGGTAATTTTAGGAATATTGATTATGTAAATATCTATAATAAAATGACAGATAAAGTAGATGTAGAAAAAGCTTATTCTGTACGAAGTTATCTCATGGAAAAGCATATTTATATTGTGCATTTTTGTTTAGACACAGGACAATGACTATTTTTCTAGCATAGAGGAGTGCAATTGTGGAAATTAAAATGATAGATACGATTTTCAAATCTGATATAAAAAAGAAATTTGATGGAAAATGGATTTCAATAGGGAAAGTTGACTCAACTTATCTTAAAATAGATGATGAATATGTAATAAATCCTTTAACTGGAAATCCTTATATTGTTCCTGTTGGATATAATCCAGAGAGCACAATAAATAGATTTGTAGAATATGATCAAAAAAACTCTGTTTTTCAAAATTTATATCAATATAAAACTAGTGGTTTTTTTGATTTACAAAGAGGATTCAATGGTGAAAAATTTGGTGGGTTTGTTGATGATTATAAAGCAATCGCTTCTTTCGATTTCGGCTTAGCCGTATCGGCAGGAGGACTAAGCGTTACAACAGGAGAAATTGGTGGTGGAGTTATTAATGCACAAAATGCAATTCAAACCTATGCTGAAAATTTTGCCGAATCCATAATATCTAAAAATTCTTCAAATACTGAAATACCCAATACTGATGGCGATTTTTTCAACAACCCAGCTAATATACCAAACATAGAAAAAGGCTATTCTGCATATAGGAATGATTCATTTCGCCTTCTTGATATAGTAAGAGAGCAAATAAAAACGGATGCTAATTGGTTTGCTAACCAAGATTTATCAAAAGAAGTGGCTGAAATTTTTAATGGTGCTATTACCAGCTTATCTGATGGCATTACTGGCGCAACTAATTCTTCTGAATGGGAAAATCATTTTAATGAATTGTTTCCTGCTTTGGCTATGTTTAGATTTGGTTCAATTAATAATCAAGTTTTAGACACTATTAAAAATATCGTTAATTCAGCAAAAAGCACTTCCTCACCCATTATTCTCGATTTAAACAATAATGGCATTGAAACCACGGGCGTAAAACAAGGTGCTTATTTTGATCATAGTGGAGATGGATTTTCTGAGCAAACAGCTTGGATTGGCAACGGCGATGGGCTGTTAGTGCGCGATATCAACAACAATGGTCGTATTGAGAACGGAAAAGAATTGTTTGGAAACGAGACCTTATTGCCAAATGGTAACAAAGCAGCAAATGGTTTTGACGCATTGAAAGCACTTGATAGTAATGGCGATAATCAAATCAATGTAAATGATGCAGTGTTTGCAAGTTCATTAACTTATTATTTAGCGGCTTGACTGACCAATTTCAATTAAAATATATCTATAATATTTTTCATAAAAGTATTTTATGAAATTGTTATAATAATTTTTTGAACATTTCTATCGTTAAAAGGTGATTGTGAAACTATCAAAACTTGAAAAAGTAGATTTGCGAGAGGTATGGAAACATGAAGCATTAGATTTTACAAATTGGCTCGCAAAACCAGAAAATCTTGAATTATTAAGTGATGAAATAGGTATCGATATTACATTAATCCAAACTGAAGCAAGTGTAGGTAATTTTAATGTAGACATTTTAGCTGAAGAAGAAAATACAGGTAGAAAGATTGTAATTGAAAATCAGCTTGAATCAACCGATCATGATCATCTAGGTAAAATAATAACTTATGCTTCAGGTTTCGACGCTGAAATCATTATTTGGATAGTTAAAAATGTTCGCGATGAACATAAACAAGCGTTAGATTGGCTTAATGAGCATACGGACTCTAACGTCAATATATTTGCAATTCAGATGGAGGTTTGGAAAATTTCTGATTCACCTTATGCACCAAAGTTTCAAGTAATTGCTAAACCTAATGACTGGGCGAAAGCAGTGAAAAAGTCTTCATCGCAAAATGAATTGTCTGATACAAAACTGCTACAACTTGAATTTTGGACGAAGTTTAAAGAGTATGCTCAAAACAATGGCGATAAAATAAGATTAAGAAAGGCATATCCTCAGCATTGGTACGATATAAGTTTTGGTTTTTCAAATGCACATATTGCCTTGACTATTAACAGTCAATCTGAACAGATTGCTTGTGAAATATACATTCCTGATTCAAAAATGCTTTTCACTGAACTTCATAAAAATAAGGATAAAATAAATACTGAGCTTGCAGAGCAATTAATATGGGAAGAGTTACCCGAAAGGAAAGCGAGTAGAATAAAATTGGTTACTAAAGGAAATTTATCAAGTCAATTGGAGTGGGATCAATATCATCAATGGATGCTTGATAAAGTGATCATATTTCAAAAGGTGTTTAGCAAATATGCCAGACAAATTGTCGCTAATTGAATATGGTAACCATGTCGCTTAGTTTAAGTGTAAGTATAATAAAAAATGGCCATTAAAAAAGGCCAGATTGCTCTAGCCTTTTTTATTTTGAATCAAGTTGAACTTATTTCAACAAGCCTTGCAATAAATCATTGAGTTTATGCACGAATTCAGCTGGATTTTCTAAATGTCCGCCTTCACTCAAAATTGCTTGATCAAAGAGAATATTCGTTAAATCAGCAAAACGTACATCGTCTTGCTCAGTTTTCAAACGTTGCACTAGACCGTGATCGGGGTTAATTTCAAAAATCGGTTTTTTACCGCCCATGCCACCAAACATTTGCCCTGCATCTTTCATGATGCGTTCCATGTGCAAGCTCATGCCGTAAACGTCTGCAACAACGCATGCAGGTGAAAGTGTTAAACGGTGACTCAAACGCACTTCACTCACTTTGTCGCCAAGCACTTCTTTGATTTGATTGATAACCGATTCAAAGTCTTTACTGACTTCTTCTTGAGCGGCTTTTTCTTCTTCTGTTTCCGTTGCGCCTAAATCTAAATCGCCTTTTGCCACAGATTGAAGATGTTTATCGTCAAATTCATCTAAATGTGACACCAACCATTCATCGATACGGTCAGAAAGTAATAATACTTCAATGCCTTTTTTGCGGAAAATTTCTAAATGCGGACTATTTTTCGCCGCAGAATAACTTTCAGCGGTGACATAATAAATTTTGTCTTGGCCTTCTTGCATACGACTAACGTAATCTTCAAGGCTGACGTCTTGTTTATCGCTATCGTTATGCGTTGACGCAAAACGCATCAATTTTGCCACGCGCTCTTTATTGGCATTGTCTTCAATGGGTGCTTCTTTCATCACCGTGCCAAATTGTGACCAGAATGTCGCGTATTTTTCAGGTTCGTTTTTCGCGAGGTTTTCAAGCATACCAAGCACTTTTTTCACAGCACCAGATTTAATGGTATTGATTTGCTTGCCTTGTTGCAAAATTTCGCGCGATACATTGAGCGGTAGTGATGTTGAATCAATAATCCCGCGAACAAAACGCAAATAACGTGGCATTAATTGATCGGCATCGTCCATAATGAAAACTTTGCGAACATACAATTTCACGCCATGCTTCGCGTCTTTATCCCACATATCAAAGGGTGCACGACCTGGAACATAAAGAAGTAAGGTGTATTCGTTTGAGCCTTCCACTTTGCTGTGAACGTGGGTGAGGGGATCTTGGAAATCATGGGCGACGTGTTTATAGAATTGGTTGTAATCCTCGTCTGAAATTTCTTGACGTGATTTTGTCCAAAGTGCTGCTGCACTGTTAACGGTTTCTTCGACAATTTGTGGTGCCGCTTTTTCTGCATTTTCATCATCGCTATCGTCTTGTGCATGAACTTCTTTGTCCATGACAATTGGCAATGAAATATGATCTGAGAATTTACGAACGATAGAACGTAGTTTCCAGCCATCTAAAAA
>CAJBJW010000228.1 GCA_903953455.1 uncultured Pseudomonadota bacterium
CTATGAAAATCCTCAGCAAGTCACGCAACTCATTAAAGACATTCGCGCAGCCAGACAAGGCGATATACTTATCGCTGTCGATCAAGAAGGGGGGCGAGTTCAACGTTTTCAAACAGGCTTTACGCGCCTGCCGCCAGCGGCACGTTATCAAAATGAACCCGAAGTTTCTGAAGTTGCGGGCTGGCTGATGGCTGCAGAATTACTTGCTGTAGGCATTGACTTTAGTTTCGCCCCTGTTTTGGATGTCGATTGTGGCGTCAGTGAAATTATTGGCAATCGCTCCTTTTCACAAAATGCGCAAAAAGCCACCCAACTCGCCAGCGACTTTAGACGCGGAATGAATCTCGCCGGCATGGCCGCTACGGGGAAACATTTTCCTGGACACGGCGCTGTTGCGCTCGATTCGCATTTGACCCTTCCGGTTGATACGCGCGAATTAAACGCACTAAAAGAAAGCGATCTGCAACCTTTTCGTCAGTTAATTAACGAAGGATTAGAAGCGATTATGCCTGCGCATGTTTTATATTCTCAAATTGATGCGCAGCCAGCGGGTTTTTCAACGTTTTGGATGCAAACCATTTTGCGTGGTGAATTAGGCTTTGACGGCGTGATATTTAGCGATGACTTAAGCATGGAAGGTGCTGCAAGTGTGGGGAATTTCGCAGACCGCGCAACACTGGCATTAGACGCAGGATGCGACATGGTTCTTGTCTGCAATAATCCAAACGCAGCGCAAGACGTTTTAGATTCATTGCCAATTCAAGACAACTCAGATCGTGAAAGACGATTGCAAAAAATGCGTGGTCGATTCACAGGTAATAATCTTGATCAATTACACACCTCAAAAATGTGGCAACAAGCCGAATTTCTTGTGCGTGATTTTTCGAAACGCAATTCCTAAAGCCATTTATACCTTTAAATTAAGCCAGCTAAACAAGACGAAGGATACTTAAAAGGAATTATGCGATTTCTTAAACTAAAACTCCCTGCAGGGCTATCCATCATAATTTTATGCGGCTTGATTTTATTGTCGCTTCAATTAATGAGTAGTGCCACGCAAGAATCGTCTGAACTGAGCGCCATGTATTCGTGGCTTTTATGGATTAATGGCGCAGGTACAATTGCCTTACTGGGTTTAGTTGGCGTCAATCTTTATTCGCTCATGCGCCAACTAAAACGCCGCGAAGCAGGCTCGCGTTTAACCATTCGCATGGTCACCTTATTTGTCGTATTAGCACTTTCACCTGCGGGCATTGTGTTCTATTTTTCCATGCAGTTTCTTCATCAAGGCATTGATAGCTGGTTCAATGTGGAAATGGACAGAGCGATGGAAGATGCACTTGAACTCAGCCAAGCCTCACTCGATCAACGTATTCGTTGGAATTTAATGCAAACACAACAGTTAGCTGAAAAAATTGCAGAGCTTCCCGAATCACAAGCAGGACTCGAACTAGAGAACTTTCGGGTACTATCACATGCCGCTGAAATGACGTTATTTTCTCGACAAGATCGCATTATTGCATCGAGCAGTACCAATCCTAGTGATATTTTACCAAGTTTGCCTGATGAACATACATGGCTACAACTCCGCCAAAATGGCGAATATGCCGCATTAGCCACTGTCCACAAAGAAGAGCTAGTCATTCGCGTCATTTTAACACTCAAAGGAAAAGACCCACGCTATCTGCAAGCACTCTACCCTGTTCCAGTGCGGATTGCTGACTTAGCGGATTCCGTCGAATTTGCCTTTGTGCGTTATCAAGAAATGAATTTTTTGCGTGGTTCGCTCAAAATGACCTTTTCACTCGCGCTCTCTTTAGTATTATTAATGAGTCTACTCGCCGCGATTTGGATTGCATTCATTAGTATTCGCATGATTATCGCGCCAGTCAAAGAACTGGTAAAAGGCACACAAGCTGTTGCGTCTGGAAAATATGACCAACAACTGCCCGTCATGGCGCAAGACGATTTAGGTTTTTTAGTTGAATCTTTTAACGAAATGACGCAGCGTATTGCACGAGCGAGCCAAGAAACACGCATCGCAAGTTTTGAAGTAGAAAATCAACGCGCCTATCTAGAAACTATTTTGGCGAATTTAACCGCCGGCGTGATGAGCTTTGATGCCAATCATAAAATTCGAACTGCCAATCAAGCTGCCTATAAAATTTTTCATGTTCCCATGCCACAATTTGTAGGCGAAACGCTATTAAAACTTGCCCAAGATTATGCCGAACTCGCTGAACCCTTAAAATCCATTCAACGTTTTTTAGAGCAATCGGATGATATTTGGCAACAACGTTTAGCGTTTTTAGGTTCAAATGGACGACAAGAATTACTCTGTCGCGGAACGCCTTTATTTTCGCAAGATGGTCGAAAAGTCGGTGCTGTTGTAGTCTTTGATGATGTGACGGATTTAATTCAAGCGCAAAAAAATGCCGCTTGGGGGGAAGTGGCAAGACGTTTAGCACATGAAATTAAAAATCCATTAACCCCGATTAAATTATCCGCCGAACGTTTGCAACACAAATTAGCCGACAAACTACTCGACTCAAACGATAGCGATATGCTTCAACGCTCAACAAGAACCATTGTGCAGCAAGTTGAAGCGATGAAAGAGATGGTGGATGATTTTTCTGAATACGCAAAGCCATCGAAAAAACAAGCCGTCAATATTGATTTGCCTGCATTAGTGCAAGAAGTGCTATCACTTTATGTGGTGAAATCGGGCGTACATTTTAATTTTCAAAGTGAAAGCTACGATTTGATGATTCATGGCGATCCCGTGAGCATTCGCCAAGTGCTACATAATTTAATTAAAAATGCGCTGGAAGCCATTGAAGAAAAAGGACAAATTGATATCAACCTGCATCGCGTACAAAAAAACAATACCGATTTCATTGAAATCGCTTTATATGATGATGGTGTCGGCATTAAAGAACAACAGCTTGAACAAATTTTTGAGCCTTATGTCACCACCAAAATTAAAGGCACGGGACTTGGCCTTGCCATTGTGAAAAAAATTATTGAAGAACACGGTGGCGCTATTTGGGTCGATGCTAGCCGAAAAATAGGTGCCGGGTTTATTATTCAATTACCTGCGCTATAAACTTAATGTACATTAACTAATTATATAATTATCACACGAGAAAAATCATGAACAGTTATCACGAAAGCAAAAAAGCACGGCGCGTTGCAGCCATTGCTTATTTACTCCTTATGACCTTTATAGTGGGGGGAACACTCCTGTCACAACAAAACACTTCTGAGCCAAAAGCAAACGAATCCGAAGAATTACGCTCAACCAATCACGAGAACACGATATGAGAAAAACACGTTGGCTACTTGCCGCAATCTTAAGTTTTGTAAGTATCATAACTAACGCTGGCGATGAGATTCCTGTAAAGCAGTTAAAAGCATTTTTAAGCGCCTCTAAATCGATTACGGCTAATTTCAAGCAAGTATTAATTAATGAAGCAGGCGATCCATTGCAAACGAGTTACGGACAATTCTATCTGCAACGTCCAGGGAAATTTCGTTGGGATTATACTAAACCTTTTCTTCAACAAATTATCTCAACTAGCGGAAAAGTATGGTTTTACGACACTGATTTAGAACAAGTGACCGTTAAAAAACTCGATGAATCGGTTGGATCAACGCCTGCACTCCTTCTTAGTGGTGATGTTCCACTTGAAGATAATTACACCATTGAGCAACAAGGTACCGATGGCGATATGCACTGGATTAAATTGATTCCTAAAAGCCAAGACAGCACATTTAAATACGTGCTCATTGGCCTTGAAAAAGGGAATTTAAGCGGTATGCAACTTAATGACAACTTTGGTCAATTAACACGAATTTACTTTTCCAACTTGAAACTCAATCAACCCATTAAACCCGAGCTATTCGAATTCAAAGCCCCTGCTGGCGCGGATGTTTTTGCTGAATAAAAAAATCAATTGTCGCATCCAAGATAAACTGTAAAATCTGTTGTAATTTATTGACATCTTAAAAATATTTTTCACTGAATCAAGTTAATTATTGATTTATAACACTTTTTTAGCCATAAAAAAATCGGGTTAAAACTTGTATCAAATAGACTTTGCTGGTATTATTGCAAATGACAAATGAATTTTGTTGTATAAAAACAAATTTATTTTCCACCCCCAACGCTTTAAATCGAGGATCAAACCAAATGATGTTTACAAAAACAAAAATAGCTTTAGGTGTTGCTGCAACTTTATTCGCATTCAACGCTTCTGCAAACGAACACGAAGTACACCACCACCATCACCATCACCATAATGCAGCACATGCGGAACATGCAGTACACGAAGAACATGCAGAACACGCAGTTCATGGTCATGGACATGCAGGACATGTTGAAACAGTTGAAACACACACTTCTTCTTTTTCACACTCAAACTCAAGCAATGCAAAAGTTGACGCATTAGAAGCACAACTTCAAGCAATGCAATCTGAAATTCGTGGATTAAAAGCGGCTGCAAATCATCACGCAGTGGATCCTGATACAGCGAAAGTTCAAGAGTTAGATCAGTGGATGAACACCGTAAAACACGAAGATCACCACGGCAAATCTAAAGACAACATGGTATTTTTCCGTGGCGGTTATGGACGTAACAACGAATCACGCGGTGGTACTGTAGATCCAACTAATGCGAGCGGTACAGGCGGTCTTTTAAATGGTGCGATTGGCGACCAAGATGCTTGGTATGTTGGCGCAGGCTTTGACTTCAACATCAATGACAACTTGTTTGGCATGATGAACAATACTGAAGTATTAGGCGAATTAATGTTCGACTACAAACAATTAGGCGAAAGAAAAGCAAATGGCATTACACCTGCTATTTCTGCAATTCTTGATAACGGCACACCGGGTGTAAATACGCAATCAGCAACTGTTAACGCATTAACTTTAGCGGCTTCACCAAAAATCAAATTCTTCAAAGGTAGCAACTTCCGTCCTTGGTTAATTCCAGCTGGCATGGAAATCACTGTTATCAGCCCGCCATCTGATGCGATTACTGTACTTAACCCAGGCATGATGTTTGGTGCGGGTGCGGATTACAAAATCTGGAAAGACATCTACGCAGGTGCTGATGTACGTTACCACCATTCATTTGACACTGTTGACGGTGTAAACAGTGACGGCTTAACAGCTGGTGGTTATTTAGGTTTAGGTTTCTAAGCATCGCTTAAAACCTTTTCTAAACAAAAAAGAGAGCGTCATTGCTCTCTTTTTTTTGCCTAAAATTTATCTCGTCATAAATCGTTAATATTAATACTTTAAGCTATCAGTTAGCCTTGATTTTTTGGCCGATCTGCCGACAAATAAGAAGTGACTTTTATTTTAATATAAGGAATATCACCATGAATTTTGAAACTTATTTTAACGTTTTCAATTTAACTATTGATGAAGAGCATTGCGCGAGCTTGACGCCTTCTTTTTGTCCTGAAATTATTGCATTACTTAATTCACAACGCAGCGCAAAACGCAACGTGAGTCCATTTAGTAACTCAGTTAAAGATTACGGTTTTGATGAACACGCACAAGGGTTAGTATAAATGTCTACATGGATTTCTGTTTTTTCCGTTGATGATATAGAGAATGGTCAACACCGTGTCGTTGATATTGACGACACGGAAGTGGTCATTTTCAAAGTTGATAATGATTTCTTTGCTATTGAAAATGTCTGCTCGCATGATGGCGGTGAAATTGCGAGTGGCGACTTAGAAAATGGCGAAATTATTTGCCCGCGACATGGTGCAAGATTTTGCATTAAAACAGGCGATGTAAAATCCCCTCCTGCGTATGAAGGCGTTGAATCTTATGCCGTTCGCATCGAAAACAATATCGTTCAAATTCAAAATCACCTCGATTAAATTCCTTTTAAGTCATATTTTTCAGACAAAAAGCGTTTAAGCCTTTATCATATTGACTCGTTTATTTGAAAATTTAAAGGGTTAAACATGCAAATCAGCAACAATACCGCCGTTTCTATTCACTACACACTCACAAACGAAGCTGGCGAAATCATTGATAGTTCAGTTGAAAGTGGCGAGCCATTGGTTTATTTACATGGCCAAGGCAATATTATTTCCGGTTTAGAGCATTCACTGCACGGCAGACAAGTTGGCGATAAATTTACCGCAAACATTCCACCTTCAGAAGCATACGGCCTTGTTTTCGACGATCGCGTACAAGTCATTTCGCGTGAAATGTTCGATGGCATTGAGAACATTGAAGTGGGCATGCAATTCCACGCAGACGTTAGCGAAGGCCCAGGTATCGTCACCGTTGTTGCAGTAGATGGTGACAATGTTACTATTGATGGCAATCATCCTTTAGCTGGCATGCCACTGACTTTTGAAATCGAAGTCATTGATATTCGCGCAGCTTCTGCTGAAGAAATTGAACATGGCCATATTCACGGCGCTGGCGGACACCACCACTAGTCGTTAATTTTTAGGAGTAGCGTTTATGGCTTTTATGCAAGGCAAACGAGTATTGATTGTCGGTTTAATTAGCAATCGCTCGATTGCATGGGGAATTGCACAAGCAATGCACCGTGAAGGCGCAGAGCTTGCTTTTACCTATCAGAATGAAAAACTCAAAGATCGTGTCACCACGATGGCAGCTGAATTAGACTCTTCAATTGCAATTGAATGTGACGTGAGCAGTGATGAGCAAATCGATCATGTTTTCAGCGAACTTGGCAAACAATGGGACGGTTTAGATTGTATCGTCCATTCAGTTGCGTTCGCGCCACGTGAAGCGCTTGACGGTGATTATGTCAATGCAACCACCCGCGAGAATTTCCGTATCGCACACGATATTAGTTCATACAGTTTTACAGCACTTGCAAAAGCAGGACGCTCAATGATGACTGGACGCAATGGTTCTTTATTAACCTTAAGTTATTTAGGAGCAGAACGCGCCATCCCGAATTACAACGTTATGGGTGTTGCAAAAGCGAGTTTAGAAGCAAATGTACGCTATATGGCGGTCTCTTTAGGTGCTGAGGGAACGCGTGTTAACGCTATTTCAGCTGGGCCAATTAGAACCCTTGCAGCGTCAGGCATCAATGATTTCAAAGCCATGCTCAGCAAAGCAGCAGATGCTGCGCCACTGAAAAAGAATGTATCCATTGAGGAAGTAGGTAACGCTGCTGCCTTTTTATGTTCGGATTTAGCGTCAGGTATTACAGGTGAATTAATGTATGTTGATTGCGGCTATAACATTATGGGATTAGCGGCAGTTTAAACCGCGTTTTCATCCGCTATGCGATGTATTCATAAAACGGTGATATTTCAAAAGTATCACCGTTTTTTTATGCCCTTTTTTAGACCATAGGTAAATTCATGTCTACACTGATCATTAATGTTGGAAGTACATCCGTTAAAACACAATTATTTGGTAATGACCTGCAATGCAAAGCGGAACTTAATGCAGATTATGGAGCAAAGGACGGTCTAAAAATTTTCGGGACATCACTTAATGACATTCCTTTTTCACATAACGATGAAACTATTCATCATGCACACGCCACACTGACATTCCTCTTTGAAACATGGCAACACTGGTTAAATGAACACAAAATACACCTTTGTGGCATCGGGCACCGTGTCGTGCATGGTGGAGCGAATTTCCAAACTATCACTCTTATTACGCCATCTGTTTTAGATACCATTGCAGCATTAGATAACTACGCGCCACTACACAATCCACTCAATCGCCTCGGTATTGAGATGGCGGGGCGTTTTTTTATGAATATAACGCAATACGCGGTATTTGATACCGCATTTCATCGAAATATCCCCACGTACGCGGGTCGCTATGCCATTGCGGAAAAATTATCAGCCAATGTCGATTTTTATCGCTACGGCTTTCATGGTATTTCATGCAAACACAG
>CAJBJW010000229.1 GCA_903953455.1 uncultured Pseudomonadota bacterium
CCAAACTTGACGGAAATATTCTCAAATAATGGCTTTGCGCCAAATTGCATGGTGATGTTTGCTGTGGAGATCAAAATGGTTACCCTAAAAATTTAAGTGAAAAATAATAATGAGATATAGCGATATATCGTGTTTTACCTGTGTTACGAAAAATAGTCATAACACAGGCAAATTTTAAGCGGAGATTATTGCAGCGAAAAGACGAAATTAATTCAAGAATGAACAAATATAATCAGTGCCTTGATGAACACGTACTGTAAATTGTGCATTCTCTGGCACATTAAAAACTTGCCCACCTACCACTGAAAGCCAGTCATCACCTGGCAATAACACATCAAGCTCTCCAGAAAGAATTTCCATAATTTCTGCAGCAGCGGTATTGAAAACATATTCTCCAGGCAACATGAAGCCCAGTGTTTTTGTTGTACCGTCTGCAAATTTAAGTGTGCGACTTGTTACATTACCATCAAAATAGACGTTTGCTTTTTTGACAACAGTAACCTGACTAAAATCTGACATGGTTTATTTCCTTTTTCTCTATTTTGTATTTGTAAAATTTAAAATTATGCTTTTTCGGTTGGGACATAAATGATTTTTTGTCCACGATAATTGGAGCGAATCTGCTCAAGCCGGTGTTCAGTTAACTCAGCACCTTGACTCACTAGAATGGTTCCGTATTGATCACATAAATCGCCTTGCTCTAGAATGCCTGGTGTCAAATAAACTACTTTATAAAGTCGCAAATCATTATCTTCAACAGGTAAATAAAAGACAGGGTTACGCTCAAGTAAACTTAAAAATACATCGACCAATTCGGGATCAAGATCATTCCCACTCGCCGTATTTTTCAAATAATTCACGACATCAGAGGGAACAGAGCGCTCATCGCCATACATATCACCAACCATCATCGCATCATATAAATCAGCAATGGCTAAAATACGCGCAGCAAGCGGAATATCGTCACCTTTCAGCTGATCTGGGTACCCCTTACCATTAAATTTTTCATGATGATGGCGAATGATATCGATAATACCTTTATCAGCAATCACTTTTGCAAGTAAATTCTCGCCTTCCGTGATGTGTTGCTGAATAAATTCTGCGTCTTTTTGTAGCGGCAAATGCAATGACGTTTTTGATAAATCAATATCCAGCTTCAAAAAACCAAAATCGTGAATTAATCCTGCTAAATAAATTCTTTTTTTAAATTCAGCAGATTGATTCAGTTCTTTGGCAAGTTCAAAGGCATAACACGCAACGCGTTTGCTATGCAGACCCAGCTTAATATCTGCCTTATGTTGCGCTAAAAGTAAAATTTCAAGTAATCCGCTATTTATCATGCTCATAATTCGTCACACATAATTTTGTTAGTAGGTTATAGTTGCCATTTTAGTGGCAGCGCGATATAGATTCAATGCCTGCACAATACTAGCTTATCGACGAACAAACGTGTGATTATGACAAGTTGGGCATGGTGGAATATGACTGGTGGTTTTAAATGAAATCTCTTTACCACAATCATCACACTCGAATGTGCCTGCAATGGTAATACTACCACTTTCATATTTTTGATGCGTTTGCGCATCATGTTTGAGTTTTGCAAGTTCAATGCGGGTTTTATCAGCGACGCTTAAAAAAGCATCCCAAGTTAAATTTTCAATTAACTTAATATCAAATTTCAACCACTCGCTAAGTGAATTGTTATCGTGCGCAGCTAAATTTTTTGCAGCATGTTCAATATCGCGTTTAACATGACCTGACACCTGCTCTAATTCTTCATGCGTTAAATCAGATGATTCACGTGTTTTTTCTTTCGATGTTTCAAATGCGTCTGTAAAAGAATCCAATGTTTCTTCCATGGTTTCATGCAAATGATGCATAAACTGGCTGTACGCAGCAATCAATTTGGGTGTATTCATAAAATCCTCTAAAAAGCTAATTAAGACTAAGACATGGCTATTCTAACCGGTTTGCACCAAAAAGAATAAAACCATCAATAAAAATTCGTTTAAAAAAATATAATGACAATAACTTGCGTTATTTTGCTATTCCCTTAAAAAAGATTATTATCACAATACACCATTCACACTCAATACGAACAAGAATGTCATTGATCAAAAAAATAGCCACGTATTTTCCTCATTCACTTAAAACACGTTTAATGGGGGTTACTTTGTTATTTTTACTTCTACCGACCGGTATTTTGGGCTATCTTGGCTATGATTATTTAGCAGGTAATATCAAAAAAACACAGATTCGTGCCGTCGCAAATGTGGCTGACATGCGATTTGATCAACTAGTTGAGCTTTTTAAAACAAGTAATACTCGGGCAATACATTTTTTAAATCACCTTTCATCTGAATGCAAACGCAATGACGAGGCCAAAAATGATCAGGATGATTGTCTAAAGAGCACTTTAACGAATTTCATTGATGAAGAAGGAGCACTCAGTGCGACTTTAACGCATTCAACTGGTGAAGAACTAACCGTTGGCCATCCAACTAGTTTACAAATAAAACCCTTTCAAGAAAAACAACTTGTCGGCTTTAGCAAAGCCAGTAGCAATAGTTCACATCAGTACTACATAAAAATATGTAATGAAAGCTCACTCGATTGCCTTTTAGTCATTTATCCAATTAAAGCCATACAACATATTTTTATGGCCAATTCGGGACTGGGTGTTTCAGGTGATGTATTTTTACTTGATGCAAATAGCGCTTTTATCACCCGTCCGCATTTACTCACTCGCCAATCAAATAGTGAATCACCCGAAGACCATGCCACGCAGCATTGCTTAACACGCAAGAATGCTGAAATACTCGATATTGATAGACGCAATATTGACATTATTCATAGCTTTCGTTTTGTGCCTGAAATGGGTGGCGGTTGTATCATGGCGCATTTAGATCAAAAAGAAGCCTTCGCGACACTCAACATCATGCAGTGGCGGGTAGCCTTAATTGCGATGACATTAATTGGTTTTGCACTTTATATTGCATTACTCGTAGGCAGAAACATAGTACGTCCTATCGACAAACTCTGCGAAGTGACCCATGAAATTATCAATGGGAACTACACGGTATCCGCTGTCGTAGTTGGTGATGATGAAATTTCAGCACTAGCCAATGCATTTAATTTAATGACAAAGCGCTTAGAAAGTGCGTTTGAAGAGCTACACGGACAGCAGACCCAACTCGAGTATGAAGTGCAAAAACGCACACAAGAATTGTTTTTTGCTAAAAATCAAGCTGAAGAAGCATTAGCACTCCTACAAGAAACGCAACAAAGCCTTGTGCAAGCAGAAAAAATGGCTGTTTTGGGTGGCTTAGTCGCCGGCGTTGCCCATGAAATCAATACACCTTTAGGCATTACACTCACCTCTGCGTCATTTTTAAGTGATGAAACACGAAAAACATCCACGCGCTACAAAGAAGGTGATTTAAGTGGTGATGAATTAGAAGCCTATTTTGAAGTTGCAACACAATCCACACAACTTAGCGTCATTAACTGTCATCGCGCAGCAGATTTAATTCATAGCTTCAAGCAAGTCGCTGTTGACCAAACAAGTAATAATCAACGCGAATTTAATTTAAAAATTTATCTTGAGGAGGTTTTATTTAGTCTTCGCCCCGCACTTAAAAAAACCAATATAAAAGTGCAACTTAGCTGCCCAACCAATTTATGGCTGATTAATTACCCTGGCGCAATTTCTCAAATTATTACGAATTTCGTGATGAATTCATTACTTCATGCGTATGAACCCAATCAATGCGGTACAATTCGTTTGAATATTATTGAATCAATCAATGATAGAATTGAATTACATTACAGTGATGATGGAAAAGGGATTCCCCTTGATATTCAAAGTAAGATTTTTGATCCATTTTTCACCACTAAACGCAGCAATGGCGGAAGTGGTTTGGGATTACATTTAGTCTATAATATTGTTCATCAAAAATTAAAAGGAACATTAACACTCCAAAGTATTGAAGGTGAAGGCACAACGTTTATTCTCAATTTTGCACGACAGCTCTAAACCGCTGTTAACACTTTTATTAACACCAAATAAAACATAAATATCATGATTGAAAAAAACACTCTAAATCTTAAAGAAAATACACAAGCCGCGCCTAAATCAAACTCAACACTAATTGCCCAACCATGGCGTATTTTAGTGGTTGATGACGACGCTGACATTCAATCAGTCACACGCCTTATTTTAGCCAATATTGTTTTTAAAAATCGTCCAATTGAACTCATTAGTGCTTATAGCGCCGCTGAAGCACGCGATATTTTAAGCACGCAAAAAAATATTGCTGTGGCACTGCTTGATGTGGTCATGGAAACTGATGATGCAGGCCTAGAATTAGTTAAAATCATTCGCAATGAATTACATAATAATGTAATTCGTATTATTCTGCGCACAGGTCAACCCGGTCATGCGCCTGAAGAAAGCGTTATCATTGATTATGATATTAACGACTACAAATCCAAAAATGAATTAACCGCGCAAAAATTATTTACTGCTGTTGTCGCCGCACTTCGCGCTTATGAAACCATTGTATCGCTTAATAAAACGCGCAACGGCCTTGAAAAAATACTACTGAGTTCTGATTCACTCTTTAAAATTCAATCCATGCACGAATTTTCATCCGGCATTTTAACGCAACTGAGTTCTTTTTTAGACTGCAAACCGCAAGGCATTATCTGTATTGAAGAAAATACAGCTCAAAAATGCCCACCGGCAAATGCCTTAACAGAAAACATGAAAATTACCGCGGTAACCGATGAATTTGAATGTTGCCTAAAATGCAACCTAGACGGCTCATGTGGGCATAGCGAACTCGCGCAACTAATTCAACTTACCTCATCTAAACGTGAACATCAATTCGCTGGCAATTACAGCGCATTTTATTTAGAAACCAGTGCAGCAAAAGCAACTATTGCACTGGTTTGCAGTGAACATGTCATTGATTCAAGTGATCAAACATTGCTCGAAGTTTTTACCTCAAAAATATCAATTGCCCTCGAAAATGCCGTTCATTATCAAAAAATGGTATCGCTTGAAAAAGCTGCCGTTACTGATTTCCTGACGGGTCTTTATAATCGTCGTCAGTTGCTTCGCCTTGGAATTCCTCTTCTTGCTGAGGCCAATCGAAATAATCCACTGACTGTTTCCATTATAAATATTGATTTTTTCAAATTAATTAATGAAAAATATGGGCATGATTTAGGTGACGTTGTACTAAAACAAGTCGGTCAATTGATGCTGAGTCACTTTCGTGAAGAAGACCTTGTCTCACGCTATGGTGGCAAAGAGTTTTGCATTATCGCCCCTTCCTTGCCGGCTAATAAAGCTTTTGTTTTATTTGATAATTTTCGACAATTACTCGAAAATACGGAAATTGAAATTCTGCCAAATGAGAAAATAAAAGTCACCGTCAGTATTGGCATCACAACGGATTTATGTCCCAATTTGGATGATATGATCGCCGCAGCAGAAAGTTTACTTTATCAAGCAAAAAGTGCTGGGCGTAATTGTGTCTTTGTTAGATAGTTATTGTTAGTGGAAATGGTTTTGATATGGTAATCCTGTGGACGGATGCACTGATTTTTGGTTTACTTAGTTTTGTCTTCTTTATCGCTTATTATTTGCATGATAAAGAGCATATAAAACGTCCATTAATCTCAATTAAACAAAGTCACATGGGGATGGCGTCGCTTGTTGTATTGTTATTTTTTATGGCAATTGGCATACTCGATTCGTTGCATTTTAAACAAAATGGAGATACACCAGCTCACAACGACATAATTAGCGTACTGGATTACATAGCCACCCCACTGCGTGAACATAGCGAGAAAACGTATTCGTCGCCATTGGCAACGACGCTATACAACAAAGAAATGATCCAAATTGACGCAAGCAATATGCGTTGGGATTACCCGCCACTTAAGTTTGGTGGTCAGCATTTAAATGATGTCACTTCACAAAAAAATAACGATATTTTACAAAAAGCAGGCATTGGTTTTCTTCAAGGCATGGGGATTTTTGTCCTCGTGGTGCTCGCTTTGCGTATTGAAGTCAAACTAACGCCACCTTTTTGGACTTTTTTTGCGTTGATGACAATAAGTGGTTCACTCATTCATTTATCAGCTTATTATCACGTTTTTGGAACAGATAAAGTGGGTGAAGATGTTTTTTATCAAACGATTAAAAGCATTCGAACAGGACTTATTTTAGGCACACTGACTACATTGATTTTATTACCACTCTCTGTCGTTTTAGGGATTTTATCGGGATTCTTTCGTGGTTGGCTTGATGATGCCATTCAATTTTTATACACCACCATCAATTCCATTCCAAGTGTACTTTTGATTGGGGCATCGGTATTGATGGTTCAAGTGTATATGGCTAACCATGAAAGTGAATTTACAAGTTTGACAGTGCGTGCCGATATGCGCCTTTTGTTTTTGTGCATTATTTTGGGCATGACAAGTTGGACGGGGCTTTGTCGCTTGCTACGCGCTGAAACACTCAAACTGCGTGAAATGGAATATGTGCAAGCGGCTGTATCATTAGGTGTTAAACAATACACGATTTTACTTCGGCATATTTTGCCTAATGTAATGCACATTGTACTTATTTCCATTGTGCTCGACTTTAGCTCACTTGTACTGGCCGAAGCTGCGCTTTCGTATATTAATATCGGTGTGGATTCAAGCACCTATAGCTGGGGTAACATGATTAATGGTGCACGTTTAGAAATGGCGCGTGAACCCATTGTATGGTGGTCACTCACCGCCGCATTTCTTTTTATGTTCGCTTTAGTATTAGCCGCAAATCTCTTTGCGCAAACCGTGCAAACTGCCTTTGATCCAAGACGCAGTCAGTAAATCGCTGATTCGTGTATAATCAGCCGCATTTTGTTTTACGTTGATATCAATTTTATGTGGCATTATGACTTTTGAAAAATCTACTATTCGCCGTCGCGGCATTTATTTACTTCCCAATTTATTCACCACAGGTGCTTTATTTTCGGGTTTTTACGCCATCACCTCAGCTATGAATGCGCATTATGACATTTCAGTTGTTGCCATTTTTGTGGCCATGATTTTAGACGGTTTAGATGGTCGTGTTGCTCGATTAACTAACACTCAAAGTGAATTTGGGGCGCAATATGACAGTTTATCAGACATGCTATCATTTGCCGTAGCGCCTGCACTAGTCATGTATTTATGGGCATTTTCGACACTTGGAAAAGTCGGTTTATTTGCCGCGTTTGTCCATACGGCAGGCGGTGCACTACGTTTAGCACGATTTAACACGCAACTTACTTCAGCGGATAAACGTTATTTTCAAGGCTTGCCGAGCCCCGCTGCAGCTGCTATTTTAGCGGGTTTTATTTGGCTTTGCCTCGAACATGACTGGAGCATTGAATACGTAAAATACACAGCGCTAATTTTAACGATTACCACTGGACTTTTGATGGTCAGTAATTTTCGTTATTCCAGCTTTAAAGAAATTGATTTAAAGGGCAAAGTCCCTTTCTTTGTGGCAATTTCTGTGATGCTAGGCATTGCGTTTGTCATGGCTCAACCTCAAAATATGCTATTTTTACTTTTTTTAGGCTATGCCATCTCAGGCCCTGTGGTCACGTTGATTGTGCGTCGCAAAAGACTGCAAAGTCGCAAAGTCTAATTCTGTACCTCATTTTAAATTGGAATTATTATGAAAGATCAATTGATTATATTTGACACAACACTTCGCGACGGTGAACAAAGTCCGGGTGCGTCAATGACAAAAGACGAAAAAATCCGTATAGCTCGGGCACTTGAGCGCTTAAAAGTAAACATCATTGAAGCAGGTTTTCCCGCAGCAAGTATCGGTGATTTTGAATCGGTACAGGCGGTTGCTAATATAATTAAAGAGAGTACCGTTTGCGGTCTTGCCCGCGCACTCGATAAAGATATTGACCGTGCTGGTGAAGCACTTAAAGGAGCGCAACAATCACGTATTCATACGTTTATTGCAACTTCACCTATTCACATGAAAATGAAGCTCAACATGACCCAAGAACAAGTCATCGAGCATGCCGTAAAAGCCGTGAAACGCGCACGACAATATACGGATGACGTCGAATTTTCACCTGAGGATGCAGGGCGTTCTGAAGAAGATTTTTTATGTCGTATTTTGGAAGCGGTTATTGATGCTGGTGCTCGCACATTAAATATCCCCGACACCGTTGGCTACAGCATACCGCAACAATTTGGCGCAACCATTAAAAGTCTCATTGAGCGCATTCCCAATTCAGATAAAGCGATTTTCTCTGTGCATTGTCATAATGATTTAGGTTTAGCGGTGGCGAACTCGCTTTCTGCGGTCATGAACGGTGCACGCCAAGTAGAATGTACCATTAACGGTTTAGGTGAGCGTGCAGGTAATGCGTCTCTTGAAGAAATCGTCATGGCTGTCAAAACACGCCATGATATATTCGATTGCCAAACCCGCATTGATACACGCGAAATTTTGACCTGCTCAAAGCTGGTATCCTCTATTACCGGATTCCCTGTTCAGCCAAATAAAGCCATTGTGGGCGCGAATGCCTTTGCGCATGAAGCCGGCATTCATCAAGACGGCATTTTAAAAAGCCGTGAAACCTATGAAATCATGCGAGCTGAAGATGTAGGCTGGTCTGCAAATCGCATGGTTTTGGGTAAACATTCTGGGCGAAATGCATTTAAAAGTCGCATTAACGAATTGGGATTTGAATTCGATAGTGAAGCCGAATTAAATGATGCTTTTGCGCGTTTCAAACAATTAGCCGACAAAAAACATGAAATCTTCGATGAAGATTTGCAAACATTGATTTCTGAAACATCCATTGATGCTGAAGATGAGCATATCAAATTAGTGTCGCTCAAAGTTTGTTCAGAAACAGGTGAAATACCCAATGCAATAGTGACTCTGCGCGTCAACAATCAAGAAGTAACAGGTCATTCAAAAGGCGGTGGCGTTGTAGATGCCACGCTGAAAGCTATTGAAAATCTAGTCAAATCTGACGCATTACTTGAATTATATTCTGTAAACAATGTCACTAACGGCACTGATGCACAAGGCGAAGTAACGGTTCGCCTTGAAAAAGCAGGACGAATCGTCAACGGTTTAGGTGCAGATACGGATATTGTGACCGCATCTGCTAAAGCGTATATTAATGCACTCAATAAATTGCTTAATGCTAATACGCGCCAGCATCCGCAAAAATCGGAAGTCTAATCCATTTAAACAATTCAAAGGGTATGGCGTTAAAAAACGCTCTACCCTTTTTTGTATTTAGACCATATCCGCCATTTAAAATAAAACAGAAGGTTTAACCAGTATGACATCAGCACGTCAAAAACAATCGGGTTTTACATTATTAGAATTACTTGTCGTTTTAGGTATCATTGCCATGCTTGCAGGGATTGTTGGCCCTCAAGTGATGAAACATTTGGGTGAATCCAAAACGAAAGCGGCAAAAGTACAAGTAGAAGATTTTTCTGCTGCCCTTGATATGTACAAACTTGATATGGGGAAATATCCTACCAGTGATCAAGGCTTGCAAGCGTTAATTGAAGCACCAGAAGGCTCAAAACGTTGGAATGGCCCCTATTTACGCAAAGC
>CAJBJW010000230.1 GCA_903953455.1 uncultured Pseudomonadota bacterium
GTACATGTATTTATGACATTAATTATGGCGTTTTATATTTTAAAAAATGAATAGTAACGCGGTAACGGTGTATTAGAAAATCAGAATTAATAGTGTTTTATGTAATGCTAAGGGCTGAGATTTTTTTGTTTTTATTTCCTTTTAACATGAAAAACGCAATTATGCGTTACTCAGCTCTTGCACCCTTAAATGTTCATACAGTCCAAAGCAGATTTAAATCATATAGCGAAGTATAATCAAGTCATTATCCGATTAAAGAAAATAATGTTATGTATAAATAGATTTTTTTATGTAATGTGAGGGGCTGGAGTGTATCTTTTCTGTTGTTTTTCGCTCAAACAATAGTCAACATTCCCTTTTTGCACTCTAGCTTTCTTGCTCCATTACGATAGATAAAATTTCTTCAACTTATAAATAGGAAATTGGATTATGGAACTTTCATCTGTTGGATTATTTGCTTTAGTAATTTTTATCATCTTATTCGTACCATTTATATTGCTTATTATAAAATAGCTCAGCTGATCAAAGAGATAGTAGAGAATATGGTAGTTTGTAATGAACTTAGGAGTAGAAACTCAGAGTTAATAGTATGTTACAAAAGTGAAAAAACTTTTCACATGTGCATTAGATAATTACACATAATGATAAAAAAATGTCGTAAGGACTTTAATAGGTAATTTTTTTAGGTGATAATTCATGAAGAATATGGCAGTAATAGAATATGAAGATGGAGCGAATATCGAAATTACTTATGATTTCGAATCATCATTATTTAAGTTGGTAGAAAGAGAAGATATCGACTTTATAATAGTTTCAACAGTTTTAGAATTTTCAACATTAGGAAAAAATTTAGACTATTTTTCTAATGAACTTAATATCGATGGTGAAGATATTTCTAATTTAGCAAATTGGAATAGATATGAAAATTTGGAGGTATCCTTTATTGTATTGCCAAGTAGAAATCCATTAAGTAAATTGCGCGGTCTTATTATAGCAGCAAATGAAAACTCTAAATGCTATGAAAAATATGAATCCGCTTCTTCTTTAAAGCTATATCGGGATTTTCATTACAATGTTGCCTATGAAAGTATTTCATACGCTGCGCGTGTATTAGGTGCTCAAAAAATTTCAATGTCACATTTGTCAAGTAGTGGTCATTTTCATGAAGACACAACTACTTTTGTTGCGGAAGCACTTGCCGACTTTTGTGATTTTTATGGAAGATCAAAAATTGATAGATTTTTATTTGTTGGGTGCTGTATGAATGAAAAGCATTTTTCAGGAATAAAGGAGCTAAATTCAGACGGTAATTCAAATGGTAATAATGTTACGACCAGTGTTCTTCATATGAATGGATTTGAAGTAATCAATCTGATTTGGTAAGAAGTTAGACAGCGTTAATGTGAACAGAAATGTCCTTGGTGAAAGAGATTTGTAGATACTTGAATTTTATACATGCTCGTCGTTTTGTTGTCATCATTTCTTCATTTTCTTCAAGACAGAAACTTGTGTAGAACTAAAAGAAGTAAATCAATTTACACTTCAGCAGAAAGAGATACTCTACAGCGATCCAAATAAACAAAATATATAAATCCAGTTAAGGTGATTTTATAGGTGGACATTGGGTTGATCCTGTTTTAGGTCAACAATTTGATAATGTCAGTCCTATCAACTACCAAATATTTTGTACCAAACCACGTTCAACCGATGAAGTACATTTTAAGCGCTTGAACTTTGTTTTCGAGCCTTTTTTTGCGAGAAATTCGTTTTTCCTTGCGAATCCATACCCTTATATTGCTTTCTGGCTTGATTGCTTTAATATTAACGTTTGTTTGCGGTCTGGATTTTTTCACGTTCGTACTGGGAGTTTGGATAATAAAACCACTTTTATACCCTTTAAAACTGTGGGTATCTATGAATGTTTACGGACATAAACGAACACTAAAAAGCGAAAACGCCTTCATATTAGCAGTTTTCTGGATGTTATTAGTATTTGTTGAAGTTGTGTCGTAACGCTGATTTGGCGTACATAGAAAATTATGCAAATAAGTTCAAACATCAAAAAAATAGACAGTAACCTCTTTTATCGCCTGCAAGTTGTGAGCACGTCACATTTAAAAACTATCGAGAAAATTTCCATATGGCTATCAGTTCAACAATCAATAAAGTGTCACTCAATATTGCAAATATGGATAGGAATTATTACCCAATACATGATTTAACGTTGGCACAACATCCTTCTGAAAATGATTTTCGGTTTATGGTGAGATTAGTTGCTTTTATAATAAATGCAAGTGAAAACCTAAATTTTACTAAAGGCTTATGTGATAGTGATGAGCCCGAACTTTGGCAAAAATCCCTCACTGATGAGATTGAGCTCTGGGTTGATTTAGGACAACCCGATGAGAAACGTATTCGTAAAGCTTGTGGACGGTCAAAACAAGTGATTATTTATACTTACAATGACCGCAAAGCTAAAGTGTGGTGGACGCAGCAGCGTGATAAATTAGAGCGATTTAAAAATTGTAGTGTGTGTCATATTAATGCGCAAGGGATTGAAGTGCTAATTAAACGAACGATGACACTGCAATGCACCATTCAAGACAATGAACTGTATTTAAGCGATGATACCAATAACGTCATCATTACCTTTGAAACATTATTTTAAATTTTGAGTAGATGTTTATGCTTTTTGAAAAATGAGTAATCGATTATTGGAGGGCATTTCGACATCTTCAAGGAGATGAATATCTGATTCAATCGCCAACGCAACAATCGTTTCAAAATGTCTAATACCGCTTAATGGATGTTGATTTTTTAGCCATATATCAAATTGAGCATTACTTTGACTGGTGTAGGCGCCATGATAATTAAAGGGGCCATAAATACAAAGTTTGGCTTGGGAGCTGAGATAGTTCCCAAACTGCATAAACATGATTCGCACTTCATCTTCACTCATAATGTGCAGTGTATTTGCCGTAAATATAGCTTCTATAGCACTACATGGCCAAAGTATATCGGTGACATTGAGTATTAATGCGGGATGCAAATTGGGTAGATTGGATTCTTGCTGCCATAAATTAATACCTGCAATATTTTCAGCTCGATCAGTAGGGTGCCACTGAAGATAGGGCAGATGTTTTGCAAAATAACAGGCATGCTGACCAGTTCCACTTCCAATTTCCCAAACGTGGCAAGGCTGCGTAAAAACACGGCGGATAATGTCTAAAATAGGGGCTTTATTATTTTCGCAGGATTGAGAGAAAGGTTTGTTCGTCATGTTGATTGCCTAAGTAAATATATTAGGTTGCTCTTTTTTATAAAACTTTACGCACTATAAAGATGAAAGTAAAACAAATACAGAGTATGAGCCAAGTCGATGCGGCAATATGGAATCATCTAGCAGGTGAATTATCGCCTTTTATGCGACATGAATTTTTATTTGCTTTAGAACAAAGTGGTTCTATTGGAAACAAAACGGGATGGCAATCTGCACATTTAGTTGTTTTAGATGAGAGCGAACAAGAATACCTTGCCTTGATGCCGCTATATCTTAAAGGACATTCATGGGGCGAATATGTTTTCGATCATCAATGGGCGCAGGCCTATCAACAGCATGGAATGGCTTATTATCCCAAGTGGTTGACAGCAATTCCTTTTACGCCATGTCATGGTAATCGTATGATTATCGCGCCATCATGCAACGCAATTGAAGTCATGCAAGTATTATTGACTTTCATTCAATCCGCATCGAAGAATCAGAATATTTCCTCATGGCATTGTTTGTTTCCCTCAACAGTAGAGGTTGAATATTTACAAGAACTTGGCTTATCTATTCGAGAACAGGTGCAATTTCATTGGTTTAATCGAAATTATAGATGCTTTGAAGATTATTTGAGTACCTTTAGTTCGAGTAAACGTAAAATGCTCAAACGCGAACGCCGTCGTATTCAAGAGGATGGTATTCAATTTGTGAAATTAGCAGGGAGAGAGGTTAGTGATGAACAGTGGCAGGCATTTTATGCGTTTTATGCCATGACGTATGTTAAAAAAGGGTCGCTGCCGTATTTGAATCTGGCATTTTTTCGACAGATTGCACAAACAATGGGAGAGAATATCCTAATGGTGTTCGCGGTTAAAAAAGATGAATATATCGCGGCGGCCTTGAGTTTTATTGGACAAGATACATTATATGGTCGCTATTGGGGATGTTTTGAGGAGTACAGCGGCTTGCATTTTGAAACCTGTTATTACCAGGGTATTGATTATTGCATTGAGCAGGGTTTAAAACGTTTTGATTCGGGCGCACAAGGAGAGCACAAAATCTCACGTGGATTTGAGCCTGTTACGACCTATTCTGCCCATTGGATTCAAGATGAGAATTTTAAAACGGCTATTAATCACTTTTTAGTTCGTGAAACAGAAAGTATACGTCACTATAAAATGGATGCTGCTAGCTATCTTCCTTTTAAGAATAACGATTCTTTAAATGATTAAACTTTCATGTGTATTCATAATGCCCTTTATTGTATGAATCCATTAATGCCTTTTTAAAAATTTATAGGGATTGCTTTAGCGTCACGTTCAGTTAGAGGCAGTAAATTAAAACGAGTTTCAATTAATTTCAAAATTGAAGTTGACTCGTACATCGTGTGATCAACGTAACCCTGTTTTGCAAATGGGGAAATAATCAACGCGGGTACACGATTGCCCGCGCCCCAACGATCCAGTTTGGGTGGTGGCACATGGTCCCAAAAACCACCAAATTCGTCATAAGTGACGATGACAACGCTGTTTTCCCAAACTGAACTTTGTTCAATTTTCTTTAGAATGTCTGCAATATGTTGCTCACCAGAAAGTAAATCGGAATAACCGGGATGTTCGTTTAAGTCACCAATTGGTTTATAAAAACTCACTGCAGGTAAATGACCTTCTTCAATGCCTTTTAGAAAGTCCGCTTCATCTTTGAGGTGTAATTCACGAGCTGTGGTCCGTTGCGCATAATTTTTGAAATAAACAAAGGGTTGGTGATGATACTGGAAATTTTCTGCTGGATGTCCAGCGACGGCGTCATTCCATCCCCCTGCAAACCATGCCCAAGAAATAGATTGATCAGAAAGTCGATCACCAATCGTCACAGCGGTTTGCAGTGGCAAATGTTTTTCTATATCGACTTCTTTGGCATCAGAGGGTTGCTCTATAGGTTGCAAGGTATTGACGACAAAATTATCGGGAGTCACAGCACCATCCTTAATCAATTCACCTTGCTCATTCAATTGCACTTTTAACCGTTCAGGGGCATTTTCGTAACGCGGTGTGCAAGCGCATATTAACCATTGATGATTTAAGAATGAACCACCATATGCTGATTGAAAAAAGTTATCTGCTAAGGTGAATCGTTTTGCATAAGACCAGAGTGGTAATTCTTCACTGCGATAATGTCCCATCGTCAACGCCCCTGCATCGGATACAACGGCAAAACGGTTCATTTTCCCCTCATTGATTTGTGCTTGATGTTGGTAAAAACGATGGACTAAATCACGGGTTTTTTCGTTAGGTGCAACAAATTGATTAATTTCAAAAGGCTGATTGGGTAAGTTGCTTGGAAATCTTTTATCTTTAGGGACTTCAGGCAACGTTTGATATGGATTTCCTGTTGAATCAATTTGTTGGAACTGCTGTGGACTCGCTTGAGCAAGTCCATCTGCTCCTGGAAATGTGCCATACAAATTATCAAAACTATGATTTTCCAGGTAAATCACAATGATGTGTTCAATTTTATCCAGTTGAGTCGCTTGAACGGGTTCTACCAATAATAAAACGGGCAATATCAGCGGTAATTGAAGTTTCATAAGTATCTCGTGTAAGTTTGTTTCCGATGCTTTTTCGCTGGTGTTTCTGTTGGCGGATCAATGCGTAGATCCAGTTAATAAATCACTAACTGAATAGGCTGAGGTAATGGCACCTTCGTGTAATCCATTACCTAAATAAGCACCTGCATGGAATGTATGATTTTCACCATTTGTTTCAATAATCTCGTGGCGATAACGCAGGGCGTCAACCGAGTACAGTGGCGTATTATGGTCTTGTTTGTGAATAATGGTTTTAGAGTCGATTTGTGCACCCAAATTATAAGCTAAGCTGTAGTGACTATATTCAATAGGATCAATATCATAGAGTCTATTCAAATACGCATTATAGCCGCATTGACCCTGTGCATCAGTTTGAAAAACATCGAACTCGGTATAATAAGAAACACCAAAATGTTCATAAAAAGAAATATCAGTATGAATTAACGTTTCTATTTTGTTTTCTTGCCAAGCTTTAAAACGGCGTATTTCATCAGCACTCGCGTCACCGAGTAAATTCAATACTTGCTCAGGGGTCACAGCAAAGATAACCTTATCAAAAAATAGTCGTTCACGAGATGCTGTTGAAATAATGATTCCGGTGTCTGTTCTATAAACAGCTTCAATTTTGGCGCTGCAATGAATAGTTCCTTCAAATTGTTCAAGGATTTTTTCAATATAGGTGTATACGCCTCCGACCATTCTATCCCATTTTGTAAACATAGTTGAATGACGCAAAAGGGGAATAGCAATTTCAGCGGGAAAATCAGCGATTTTTTGATAAGGCATTGAATACGCATACATTAATAGCATTTTAAGCCAAACTGCATGAATATCATTATCTAAATAGGTGGATACCGTTTTGTCATAAAGATCTTCTGATGTAACACGATACTCAGCCAATAAAAATTGCATATAACCTTTGACAACAGGTGTTAATTTTTGAGCTTCATTTAGAAATTCATTGAAATTTTTAGAATGGTGCATTAATCCAGCACCTGATTTATAGCAATGTCCATTTGCTAGAAATAGCTCACTGGATGTTTCACCCTTTGCCATGGTGATATTTAACCTATTCATCAATTTATGAAAATTTGGAAAATGGCCACTTTGAAATTCTAAAACGCCACAATCTAAAATTAAGTTTGTATCAAGTTGGGTGCCTTGAACATTTTTATTTAATGTTCGAATATTGCCGCCAATAATGGATTGTCTTTCGAAAATAGTAATATCGTGATGCTTATTCAAAAGATAAGCTGTCGACATGCCCGCTGCGCCGGCACCTATTATGGCAATTTTCATCTTGATCCTTATTGCTTTGATGGTATTTTATTTTCAAAAAACACCTAAAACACGATGTATACAGGGAAGTACTAATCAGTGTGAGTAAATAAAAATAATGAATAATTACATTGTGGTTTTCATTGTATAGAATTACAAGAATTTATGTGGAATTAGTCAAGGCGTATTAAGATTTAACCGGCTAATTTTATGCTATCTTGATGATACCTTAATGGCTGCAACGGCTGATTTGTCAGGTTTTGATGAAGTTCATTTCACTATCCTCAATATATTTAAAACTGAGTAGACATGAAAATAGCTGTTTGAGCTTGGATTGTTTAAACGGTTTTCTTTTAAACATAAAAAAGTATTGGTTATCAACGATACTTAACCCTTTCCGAGTAGCCACCAATCATATTTTGCTTCTATAGTCTCTTTAGCGATAAAAGCAGGTAAGCCTTTTACTAGGATATTTTTATTTCCAATCCACCCTACCGCATCGTTTGGTCCTAAACTCAAGAGGTATCCCCTATCTTGATGCATATAAGGAAGGCAAAATTTCAAAATACCTGCTTTCAACAAGATATTTTTTGCAACAGCCTTGCCCTTACTTATAGCGGATTGTGAGGTCATCAAATTCGATCCCATCCCATCAAAGTGCGAACAATCGCCTGCTGTAAAAATAGAGTTTAAAACGGTGTTATGGTTTATTACCTGACCAGAAAGATTAGCCTGCAGTGTGAGTTTGGATTGGTTGCCAATTAACAATAAGGTTAAATCGGATGCTATTGTGGATTCTTCGCCTGTCCGACGATTCTCCAATATTATTTGATTATTTTGAATGCCTTTGTAATATTGATTTTGCAGCACAGAAATAGATTTTTCAGCGATTCGTTGTTCAACATAATCAGCCAATTCTGTTGGAAAGGTGCCCAATAATTTTTCATGACTATCAATCAAGTTAAGCTTGAATATTCTGCGGCAATTCTTCAGCACATGGGCAATTTCAAAAGAAAATTGAATGCCCGTAGGACCAGCGCCGACAATATTTATAACAAGTTCTTCTGAGTTGGTGCAGGCAATTAGTTTTTGCAAAACGGTTGAAAAATTATGCTTTCCTAACCTATTTAAATCATAAACACCAGACGGCGTATTGGTATTAAACGGTATTGTTCCTGAAGCAATCACTAAATAATCAAAGGGAATGGTTTCGTCATTCACTTGCAATTTTTTTTGTTTATCCCAGACAGTTAATATGTCTTGATTGAATTCAATGAAAGATTGTTTGTAAATAAAATTGAATCGTTTGGCTAAAACAGGGAAAGGAATTTGAATACTATCTAAAGGCCGACGGACGGTTTCATGCAGACGCGTGATTAGTAAATGATAGGGGCGAGGATCGATCAGTGTTATATGAGCATGATGAGAGCGTTTTCTCAATGTGATTAATGCGGATAAGCCAGCGTTTCCTCCTCCGATGATAACTATTCTTAGTATCGATGATGAA
>CAJBJW010000231.1 GCA_903953455.1 uncultured Pseudomonadota bacterium
GTTAAAATAATAAACCATTTTAACTGCAACTCATTAAATAAGGATAATTTATCTAACAAGACCGTTTAACTTCAAATTGAAGTCAAACCATAAGATTGTTATAGTGGAAACGTTTTAGTCACACTTTATTAAGAAATCACCATTAATTAGAACACAACAGCCATTTTTGGTGACGATTAAAATAGCGATTTTGAGACGCTTTAAAGCTCATTACGAATTTCGGGTTTTTCGTTCGACCCAAGACGAACGATTTTCAACTTACTTGCGCTGACCTTTCGCCTAGGTTAACTCTCTATAAAACGATTTATCTACCCGCATAACGCTTCGTTCCCTATGAATTTATAACGAGCTACACAACAAAAGCCGCCTAGATAAAAAATCGCTTTACGCTTTGAGTTGCCCTGCTACAACGCAAATGAAATGCAGCGCGGGTCACACTACAGGATATATATTGCATGAAAAGAATGCTAATCAATGCGTCGCAATCGGAAGAATTGCGTGTCGCATTAGTCGATGGTTATAAACTTTACGATTTTGACATTGAAATTCCATCAAAAGAACAAAAAAAATCGAATATTTACAAAGGTATTATTACGCATGTTGAAGCCAGCTTAGAAGCGGCTTTTGTGAATTATGGCGCTGAAAAACATGGTTTTTTACCATTCAAAGAAATTGCACCACTTTATCGTCGCCCAGTTGCTTCTGCTAACGCAGATACTACTGGTGACGGTAAGCCACGTCGTCAATCTGTAAAAGACTTAATTCGTGTTGGCCAAGAAGTTATCGTTCAAATTGAAAAAGAAGAACGCGGAAACAAAGGTGCTGCACTCACAACATACATCAGTTTGGCGGGAACATATTTGGTCTTAATGCCAAATAATCCAAAAGCTGGCGGTATTTCACGACGCATTGAAGGTGAAACACGTAACGAATTACGTGAGGCAATGGGCGCTCTTGAAATTCCTGAAAATATGGGATTGATTGTTAGAACCGCAGGTTGCGGCAAAAATGTGGAAGAGTTGCAATGGGATTTAAATTATTTACTTCAACTTTGGGATGCGATTGATCGCTCGTCAACTCAGCAAGAAGCACCTTTTTTAGTCTTTCAAGAAAGTAACGTTATTATTCGTGCCTTGCGCGACCATTTAAGAACTAACATCGACGAAATCCTCATTGATGATCCAGAAGCATTCCAATTAGTTAAAAGTTTTTTAAAACAAGTCATTCCCGATTTTTTATCAAAAATTCGTTTATATAAAGATCCTGTTCCGCTCTTCAATAGATACCACATCGAATCTCAAATCGAGGTCGCCTATAATAGAGAAGTGTCACTTCCTTCAGGAGGATCCATTGTTATTGATCATACAGAGGCACTTACCTCAATCGATATTAACTCTGCACGTGCTACAAAAGGCAGTGATATTGAAGAAACCGCATTAACGACAAATTTAGAAGCGACAGATGAAATTGCACGTCAACTTCGCCTGCGGGATTTAGGTGGATTATTTGTCATTGATTTTATTGATATGTCATCAATTAAACATCAGCGTATGGTTGAAAATCAATTACGTGAGGCAATCAAAATAGATCGTGCCCGCATTCAAACGGGACGAATTTCGCGATTTGGTTTACTTGAAATGTCGCGTCAACGTATGCGCCCATCCCTTGGCGACTCAACGCAACTCACCTGCCCTCGTTGCAAAGGCCAAGGTACTATTCGAAATGTAGAATCTGTTGCACTTTCAGTACTTCGAATTATTGAAGAAGAAGCCATGAAAAAAGGCGCAGAAAAAATTATTGCGCATTTGTCAATTGAATGTGCTGCATTTTTACTAAACGAAAAACGCAGTGCAATTGAGCGTATTGAAAATCGTTTAAAAGTGGCTATCGTTGTTCTGCCTTGTAAGCATTTGGAAACGCCTGCTTATGAAATTGAGCGCATCAAAGAACGTGATTTCCAAGAAGAAAAAAGCAGTTATTCATTAATTAAAGCTGAAACTATCAGCGTTCCAGAATTCGCGCAGCAAGTTAAACAACATGCACCGCCTGTTAAAGCCGCTATTACTGAATTTATGCATGATTCTCCAGCACCTATGCATAATAAAAATGAAGCAACTGCTTTAATTAAGCGTTTTTGGCATCGATTAGCTAAACCATTACTCAATACGGCAAATACAGCGCAAACAATTATTGATAGATCAAGTATTATTGAATCTCAGATTCAAGATATTGAAGAAACTGAAAATAATGGGGAATTAGCAGTCAAAAAAGTAGCTTCCAATACAAAAAGTCGCAATAATCGTCGTAATAAAAATCAACGTAATCAACGTGGCAGAAAAGATAACAGCGATACAATTATTGCTTCTGAAAACGGAAATAGCGATAACAATGTGTCTGCCCTTGTAGAGAATGAAAAACCGAACTTTACCGAATATCAATTTGAAGTCCCTGTTTTTTCTGATACATCGCCTGATGCGATTGAACACGTAATTTCAGTTGATCCTCTAGATTCTCAAGCAACTCGTAAAAATGGCAATCGTAGTAACCTACGTCGAGGACCAAACCGCCGTAGACCTCGCAATCCAAACTATAAAAAACCAGAAAATGATTTAATTCTGGAGAGTAATGTTGTCAATTTTAGTCATAATGAACATTCTGACACTGCGGTAAATGTTGTTTTGGCACACGAAAATTATCAAAAAAACGATGTGCATTCCGAACCTAAAATAAAAGATGAATCTCAACATTATTTTCATGCGCAAGATGAATCTATGAACAGCACTCAAAACCACTCAGATCAAGGCTCTGAATTGAATAGTAATTCATGAAATTCTAACTAACTGTAGTAAAAAATCTTTAAAAAGATTACAAAAGCGCGTTTATGAAGGTAAACGCGCTTTATTTTTGTCTTTTGTTAAGCGATTGAGTGTATTGTCCAAGTTGAGTAGACACGGTTTTTATGGTGTAATAAGGAGGTTTTATGTCTTTATACGCTTCCGTTTTTATACTTAAATCAATGAAAACGAAGATTTTCTCCGCAACTTGTTTGGAGCCTGCTTCAACTATGCAATTTATAACGAAAAAAGGTTTAGATATTCCTATTACGGGAAGCCCTAAACAAACCATTGAAAATGGCAATGAGATTAAATCCGTTGCTGTTTTGGGGCTAGATTATGTGGGTATGAAACCCACCATGCTAGTCGCTGAGGGAGACAAAGTAAAACTTGGTCAACCCCTTTTTAGCGACAAGAAAAATCTTGGCGTTCATTTCACTTCCCCTGCTTCTGGCATTGTTAAATCCATTGAACGTGGTGATAAGCGTGCCTTGCAATCAGTGATTATTGAGTTAAATGGTCACGACGAAGTTACTTTTACTAAATATAGTGAATCTGAATTAGAAAATTTAACCGCACAGCAAATTCAAGAAAACCTTGTTGAGTCAGGTTTGTGGACCACACTGCGCACAAGACCTTATGGAAAAACACCTGCTATTGACAGTAAAGCACATTCAATTTTTGTGACTGCAATTGATACCCGTCCTTTAGCGGCAGATCCTAGTGTCATTATTGCGGAACGTGAAAAAGACTTTATCAATGGTTTAGAAATCATTTCTAAACTTATTGAAGGTAAAGTTTACGTTTGCAAAGCATTTGGTGCAAATGTCCCAACAGGTAATGCGCCTGTCGTAGTAGCCGAATTTAATGGGCCACACCCTGCAGGTTTACCTAGCACGCATATTCATTTAATCGACGCTGTTAACATCAATAAATTTGTTTGGCACCTTGATTATCAAGCAGTCATCGCCATTGGCGCCTTATTTACTACAGGTAAATTAAATGTTGAGCGCGTTATTGCACTTTCTGGCCCAACGGTTAAAGAACCTCGTCTAGTACGTACCCGTTTAGGTGCAAACCTGAGTGATTTAACTGCAAATGAGCTTGAAGAAGGTATTGAAAGTCGCGTTGTTTCAGGTTCAGTATTATATGGACATGAAGCACACGGCGCATTTGATTATTTAGGCGCCTATCATTTGCAAGTGTCAGCACTACAAGAAGGTCGGGCACGTGAATTATTTGGCTGGATTGTAGCAGGTAAAAATAAATATTCTGCGATGAATGTTTATACCTCAAGCGTTGATCGTAAACACAACCGATTATTCCCACTGACTACTGATAAAAACGGTAGTAACCGTGCAATTGTTCCCGTTGGCGTTTATGAAACACTGACACCGATGGATATTTTAGCAACACCACTACTTAAATCATTAGTCGTTGGTGATTCAGATCAAGCGCAATTGCTTGGTTGCTTAGAACTTGACGAAGAAGATATGTCATTATTCACATTCGCAGATCCGGGCAAGCATGATTTTGCGCCTGTGCTCAGAGCGAATTTAACCAAAATTGAAAAGGAGGGCTAAATGTCGGCTAGAGAGTTTTTAGACAATTTAGAACCACATTTTACGAAAGGCGGCAAGCTTGAACGTTATTATGGCCTATATGAAATGGTCGATACGTTCATTTATACGCCAGCTGATGTCACGCGCGGTAAAACGCACATTCGCGATGGCATTGATTTAAAGCGCACCATGACGTTTGTTGTGATTGCGACATTCTTCTGCGTTATGATGGCGCTTTATAATACAGGTTATCAAGCAAATTCAGCTATGGCTGCTCTAGGCTTAGAGAAAATTGATAACTGGCGCAGCATTCCGATGACGATTTTTGGTTATAGCACCATGAATCCGTTTTCAAATATCGCCCATGGCGCTCTTTATTTTCTACCTATCTACATTGTAACACTTGCGATAGGTGGTATTTGGGAAGTGTTATTTGCAACAGTACGTGGCCATGAAGTTAATGAAGGTTTTCTCGTATCTTCAATGCTTTACACATTAATTATGCCGCCTGATATGCCTTTGTGGCAGGTCGCTTTAGGCATTTCTTTTGGTATCGTAATTGGTAAAGAAGTCTTCGGTGGTACAGGTAAAAACTTCTTAAATCCAGCTTTGACAGGTCGTGCGTTTTTGTATTTTGCCTACCCAGCGTCTATTTCAGGTGACTCAGTTTGGGTTGCTGTAGATGGCTATACCGCAGCAACACCATTAGGTTTAGCGGCTGACGGTGGTTTAAGTGCAGTGACTCAGCATTACAGCTGGTTTCAAACTTTCATGGGATTTGAACCTGGTTGTTTAGGGGAAACCTCTGTATTCGCTATTATGATTGGTGCGGCATTTTTACTTTATACCCGAGTTGCTTCTTACCGCATTATGGGTGGTGTATTTGCTGGTATGGTTGCAACCTCATTGTTATTTAATGTGGTTGGCAGCGATACAAACCAAATGTTTGCTTTCCCTTGGTATTGGCA
>CAJBJW010000232.1 GCA_903953455.1 uncultured Pseudomonadota bacterium
GCGGCGGCTATTATTTTGCATGGCATTTTTATTTATTATGTCTTGTTCAAGCTCCCTATGCGTGAACAAAAAGCACCTCCATACATGGATGTCACGCTCATTACGCAACCAGCGGATAAAAAGCCTAAAGAGGCGAAATCCATTGCATCAGATAATCAGCTTGCCAGTAAATCGGCTTCTGATGCGAAAGAGAGGGTAGCTCGTCAAAAAGAAGTGAAGGCGACAAGTTCGTCAGTAAAAGAAAAAACAGCTAAAAGGGTGGCGCCCGCTTTATCATCAGAGTCTAAGCCATCACCGCAGTCATCGGAAATAGTTAAAAAAGAGGACGCGGATAAACCTCAATTGTCACCTGAATTATTGCAGCAACAAATTAGTCAATTAGGGAGCGATATTCGCAAGCAAACTATGGAAACGTCTTCACAGCGTGTGAAGTTCATTGATTCAGTGAGCGCAAGTAAAGCCATAGCAGCACAATATTTAAAAGACTTTGAAAGTAAAGTTGAGCGCACAGGAAATATGAATTATCCCGAAGTTGCCATGCAAAAAGATTTTTCCGGTACACTGACAATGGACGTAGGAATTAAAGCTGACGGCAGTGTTTACAGTATTCGAATCAATCAATCCTCGGGTAATTCGGCTTTAGATGAAGCTGCAAAGAAAATCGTGCGTATGAGTGCCCCGTTTCCTGCGTTGCCTACTGATTTACTTAAAGAACTAGATGTGTTAATTATTACACGTGTGTTGCGATTTTCAGATCAATCTGGCATAACGACCCAATAGTTTTCCCATTTTTAAAATGAAAAATAGAAATACATAAAAATATGAACGACACGGACTATTTAGACAATCAATTTCTTATCGCCATGCCGACGCTTGCCGATAGTCATTTTTCGCAGACGGCTATTTATCTATGTCAGCACAATGCTGATGGTGCGTTAGGTATTGTTATCAATCGTCAATCTGACATGAAACTCAAGGAAATCTTCATGCAAATGGATATTCCTATCACGTCAGTATCCGCTGCGGAGGCGCCTGTTTATATGGGCGGTCCTGTTCAGCAAGAGCGAGGCTTTGTGCTACATAAAACAGGCGGTCAATGGGCGATTACACTGCCTATTTCGGACACTATGTCGCTGACAACGTCGCGCGATATTATCGAAGCGATTGCCAAAGGCGAGGGGCCTGAGCGCTATTTTGTGGCGCTAGGCTACGCGGGCTGGGGGAAAGGACAACTTGAGCAGGAGTTTTTGGATAATTCGTGGCTTAATACGCCTTTTGGCGAACCTATTTTGTTTGATACACCCATTGATTTGCGTTGGCGCATGGCGGCGAGCCAAATTGGTGTTGATATCAATAAATTAACCCATGGCGCAGGTCATGCGTAAAGATCCTTTGATGCGCCAAACGCAAGACACGTTTTTAGGTTTTGATTTTGGCACAAAAAAAATTGGCGTTGCTGTCGGGCAATTAACCACAGCCACCGCTAATTCACTTCAAACTTTACGCTCACCCAATGAGGCGCCGAATTGGCAAGCCATTGAAGGACTTGTGAAGGAATGGCAACCAGTGGGCTTTGTCGTGGGAATCTCACGCCAACATGATGGCACCGATAATCCTGTGACGCCCCGTATGTTGAAATTTTGCCGTCAATTAAACGGACGGTTTAATTTACCTGTTCATCAACAAGATGAAATGCTCTCCACGTTTGAAGC
>CAJBJW010000233.1 GCA_903953455.1 uncultured Pseudomonadota bacterium
ATGGACGTTGGGCGCAACAACGTTTACTGCCGCGTGCGGTTGGGCATAACGCAGGCGTAAAAGCGGTGCGCAAAATTGTCGAATTTTGCGCTGCTGATCCGCAGATAGACGTTCTGAGTTTATTCGCGTTTAGCAGTGAAAACTGGCGTAGACCTGAAGCGGAAGTTTCACTGCTAATGCGACTATTTTTGACTACGCTCCAAAACGAAATCGAAAAATTACATAAAAACAATATTCGTTTACGTTTTATTGGTGATTGCAGTGCATTTGATACTGCGTTACAAAAAAAAATGCGTGAAGGCGAAACTAAAACAAAAAACAACACCGCCTTAACGCTTGTCATTGCCGTCAATTACGGTGGACGATGGGATTTAACCCAAGCATGCCAACAAATCTCACGACGCGTTGTCTCTGGTGAATTAAACTCTCACGCTATTAATGAAAACGTTTTAAATCAACATCTCTCACTAGCCAATTTACCTGAACCGGATTTATTTATTCGAACAGGTGGTGAACAGCGTGTGAGTAACTTTATGCTATGGCACCTTGCCTACACCGAACTCTATTTCACACCTATTCTTTGGCCAGACTTTAATGACATTGCGCTACAAGAAGCCATTACCAGTTTCCAAGGTCGACAACGGCGTTTTGGGCATACTGGTGATCAAATTGCTGCCTTTGCCAACCCCTAAACCTTTTTCAAAAAAATAAAATTATGTTAAAACAACGTATTATCACCGCAACATTACTCGCCACGTTGGTGGTTTTAGCGGTGTTTGAACTTCCTTCGATATATTTCTCACTCGTTATTGCTGTTGTCACCTTGCTGGGTGCTAATGAATGGTTAAATCTCACGAAAGTCAGCAGCCCCACAAAGCGCGGATTATTTTTCGCAAGTCTTATTGGCGGGATGGTATTTATTCATTCATGGACCTATTTGCTAGAAGGTGCAGCGCACGTACTTGATTTTCTAGCTGATCGATATAAATTCCAAATGGATGATATTCGCAATCAATCGGGGCTTTTAGAATGGGTTGCGCTTCCAGCCGTACTTTTCTGGTTTTTAACGATGATGGTGATTCGTAATTCACCACAAGACGCATTATCTTTGCCATTAAGTTCTTTTAAACAAAGCTTTATTGGTTGGTTTGTACTACTCATGAGCTGGATGTTTTTGTCTCGTCTACGGACATTTTTTGGTGAAGAAATGACCATGTATTTTCTTGTACTCATTTGGGTTGCTGATATTGCCGCGTATTTTGTTGGAAAAAAATGGGGCATCATTCAACTTTCACCTGAAATTAGCCCAGGAAAAACCGTACAAGGCATGTATGGTGCATTAGGTAGTGCGTTAGTTTGTGCAGCACTTATTAGCTTAATTATGGGATTTAAAGAACCTATGATTATTGCTGACTTTGCACTACTTTCGGTCTTGACTGTTTTAATGTCTATCTATGGAGATTTATTTTTTAGCGTTGTAAAACGTCGCGCTGATGCTAAAGATAGCGGTTCTTTGCTACCTGGTCACGGCGGTATTTTGGATCGCATTGACAGTTTATGTGCTGGTATCCCACTTTTTTATGCAGGTATTTATTTGGAATCTGTGGGGCTCTTTTCATGAAAGGTATTTGCATTTTAGGTGCAACAGGCTCTATTGGTGTGAGTACACTTGATGTTGTAGCTCGCCACAAGAATTTGTACCATGTCGTTGCGCTAACCGCCAACAAAAACATTGATACATTATACGAACAATGTTTAGCACATTCACCTGAAGTGGTTGTTGTCGTAGATGAAACATCAGCGATATTGTTTAAAGCAAAAATAGAACAATCGCCTCTGTCTAATTTGCGTGTATTATCCGGCGAAAAAGCACTGCAAGACGTTGCAACATTGGATAATGTTCATTCTGTTATGGCAGCAATTGTTGGTGCTGCGGGCTTGTTACCTACACTAGCTGCCGCGAAAGCAGGCAAAGAAGTGTTACTCGCCAATAAAGAAGCTCTCGTTATGTCGGGCGATATTTTCATGGACGCAGTCACACACGCAGGTGCAACATTACTCCCCATTGATAGCGAACATAATGCCATTTTTCAATGTATGCCAGCCGCTTATCAAACGGGTGTATCTGCAAAAGGTGTTCGTCGAATTTTGCTGACCGCATCAGGTGGTCCGTTCCGCACAATGCCCATTGAAAACTTAAAAGATGTGACGCCTGCGCAAGCAGTTGCGCATCCGAACTGGGATATGGGCAAGAAAATCTCTGTCGATTCAGCAACGATGATGAATAAAGGCCTTGAAATGATCGAGGCATGCCTGCTTTTCAATGTAAAACCTGCGCAAATTCAAGTCGTTATTCATCCGCAAAGCGTCATTCACTCAATGGTTGATTACGTGGATGGAACGGTTCTTGCTCAAATGGGATGCCCCGATATGCGCATTCCTATTGCGCATGCCCTCGCCTATCCTGAGCGTTTTGAGTCGGGCGCTGAACCACTCGATATTTTTGCCGTGAAACACATGGATTTTGAGCCTGCAGACTTGGCAAGATTTCCTTGTTTGCGCCTTGCGTATGAAGCCATTGAAGCAGGTGGCACTCATCCAACGGTTCTCAACGCAGCAAATGAGATTGCGGTTGATGCATTTTTAAATGAAAAAATACGTTTCACCGATATTCCCGTTGTTATCGAAAAAACGATGCAAGCCATTGACGTGACCGCTGCTGATAGCTTAGAGAAAGTATTGACTGCAGACCATAAGGCTCGCGATATTTCACAGCAAATCATTGAAACATTAAAAATCACATGAACATCATCCACACGGTATTTTATTTCGTAATTTCTATTGGCGTTTTAGTTGCCGTGCATGAATTTGGACATTTTTGGGTAGCGCGACGTGTTGGCGTGAAAGTGCTACGTTTTTCAATTGGTTTTGGTCATGTACTATGGCGCTATCAAAAAAATCCAAACACCACTGAATATGTATTATCGCTAATACCATTGGGCGGCTATGTCAAAATGGTCGATGAGCGCGAAGGTGACGTCACACCCGAAGATTTGCCAATGGCGTTTAATCGAAAACCGCTACTTGCGCGAACCGCAGTTGTTGCAGCGGGACCTATGTTTAATCTCGTTTTGGCCGTTGCACTATTCTGGAGTGTACTTGTCATCGGTGAAATAGGAATTAAACCTATTTTAGGCGCAGCTGC
>CAJBJW010000234.1 GCA_903953455.1 uncultured Pseudomonadota bacterium
CTTTCAAGTTGTTTTGCTGTTTTTTTACGGGGAGCGCGTTGCGTTTGCTGATGTAAGATACTTTCTTGTTGACCATCCATTTTTTGTTGAATTGCTTCAAATATCTGTTCAGGTGAACTAAGGTCTACGTCGTCTAATTCCATACCAAACATATCTTCCATCATGGATTTCATCGTGCTAGCGATATCCTCATCCATCTCCTGTGTTTCAGTATCGAAATCTGTATTGTTATAACGGTTATAAATTTCTTTGAATTCATCCATGCCAACTTGAATTAACTCAATGGCTAAATTACAAATTATTTCTTTTAGTTTTGCTTTATCGGTTTTCTTAAAGAAGCTATCTCCATGTGCTCGATCAAACAAATACAATAATTCTGCACGAGCCTGATTATACGTATCAAATAATGGTTGATACTCGGCATTAATTTGTTGTGAAATTTTTAATTTTGAACTTTCCCAATCCACTAAAATCTTCTTTTGAGCGTCAATTTTTTTAATTAGGCTGTTAAATTTTTTCTGTGCTTTTGATAAAACAGCTTTTTCTGCTTCTTGTTTGATGTAAACGATTTTAGACATGAGATAAATTAGGTGAAATTGGCAGGAATACGTGAGCAATCATCGTAGTTAAATAGCGCATAATTATACTCGTGCTAAAAAATATTGCGCGTAAATTAAGTAGAAGTGAGTTCTGCTATAATTTAATGTCATTTGCTCAAGCAAGTTCTACCGCGTTTTGCAGCATCAAGTCACTCGCATCGACATATTCCATTGTAGAAGACAATTAGCGATGGCCGACGGCACGCATTAGTAAACGGACCAAATCGCCACGTGCAGAAATTGTTGTCACAAAAGAGCGGCGACCACTGATGACCATGTGTTTAATTTTACTTCCTTAAACGAACTTAATGGCATAATAGCAATCGATTAGCATTGCAGACTTTCACATCAGTCTCAACCAGCATATAAAAAATAGAAAAGATCACTTGCCGTGCTGATTACCCATATCATCCTATGTAAAATAACTACTAAATGGTGTATGTATGAAGATTAGTATCCCAAAAGAAATTCACGATGGCGAAAAACGTGTCGCCACCACCCCTGAAGCCGCGGCACAAATCATAAAACTGGGCTTTAGTGTTAGCATTGAAAGCGGTGCGGGTGTCACTGCAGACATTTCCGATGACGCTTATCGAGCAGTAGGTGTTGAAATTGTAAAAACAGCCAAAACACTTTGGAAAAACGCCGATATTATTTTAAAAGTGCGTGCGCCAGAGGGAATTGAGCTCGATTTAATGCCCAACGCAAAAACCTTAATCTGCTTTATATGGCCAGCTCAGAATCCAGAATTAATGGAGCATCTTGCCAAAAAAGATGTGACCGTTCTAGCTATGGATAGCGTACCTAGAATGTCACGAGCACAAAAACTCGATGCACTCAGTTCAATGGCAAATATTGCCGGATATCGCGCAGTGATAGAAGCTGCTCAACATTTCGGACGGTTTTTTACAGGTCAAATTACCGCAGCGGGCAAAATTCCTCCCGCTAAAATTTTAGTCATTGGCGCAGGGGTTGCTGGACTTGCTGCTATTGGCACAGCCAAGGGAATGGGCGCAATTGTTCGCGCTTTTGATACACGGCCCGAAGTAAAAGAGCAAATCGAAAGCATGGACGCCGAGTTTTTAATGCTTGATTTTCATGATGATCAAGATGCAGGAGGGGTGGGAGGTTATGCTAAAACCATGTCTCCAGAATTTATTGCCGCTGAAATGGAACTATTTGCTCAACAAGCAAAAGAAGTCGATATTATTATTACCACCGCATTAATTCCAGGACGCCCCGCCCCAAAGTTAATTACCACTCAAATGGTAAAATCCATGAAAGCAGGAAGTGTTATTGTGGATTTAGCCGCGGAGCAAGGTGGAAATTGCGAGTTAACCCAAAAAGATGATGTTGTAGTTAAAGAAGGCGTCACCATTATTGGTTATACCAATCTGCCAAGTCGCTTAGCCAATCAATCTAGTCAGCTTTATGCCACTAATTTACGGCATCTGCTTACAGAATTAACACCTCAAAAAGATGGAATCATTCACGTCAACTTCGATGATGAAGTGTTACGCGGGGCAACTGTTATCAAAGAAGGCAAAATTACATGGCCTCCTCCCCCTCCAACACTTTCTGCCGCTGCTGCGCCTAAAGCCGAAACGATAATTGTGGTTAAAAAAGAACCCTCCTCCTTCATTCCCGCCTTTATTAAACCATTTATACCTTTACTTATTGGTGGTCTTGCGTTGTTGGGTTTAGGATCAGTGGCGCCTGCGTCATTTATGTCACATTTCACTGTTTTTGTTCTAGCTTGTTTTATTGGTTATCAAGTCATCTGGAATGTATCTCCCTCACTTCATACTCCACTGATGAGTGTCACAAATGCTATTAGTGGCATCATTGTGATTGGCGCATTAATTCAAGTTTCCACGCCAAGTATTAGCATGAGTCTACTCGCGGGAATGGCCATTTTAATTGCAACCATCAATATTACGGGTGGTTTTTTAGTCACACGCCGTATGCTTGATATGTTTAGAAAATAGGGGAAGGACTATGTCTCAAAGTTTAGTTACGATGTCATATATTGTAGCCACGATTCTTTTCATTTTGAGTTTAAGTGGTTTGAGCAATCAAGAAACTGCTCGTCGCGGAAATTATTACGGTATGTTGGGTATGGCAATTGCCATTGGTGCGACAGCTTTAAGCGCATCGGTTACCAGTTATGTCATGCTAATTATTGCATTGACAATTGGTGGCGTCATTGGTGCAAAAGCGGCGACAAAAGTTGAAATGACGCAAATGCCTGAACTGGTTGCTATCATGCACAGTCTAGTGGGATTAGCCGCTGTTTTAGTCGGCTATACAAATTTCATGGATACAGGAAGTTTGAGTGGTGTTGAAAAAAGCATACATGAAGTTGAAATTTATATAGGTATTCTAATTGGTGCGGTGACGTTTTCAGGTTCAGTGATTGCGTTTGGTAAATTAAGTGAGCGTATTAGCGGAAAACCCTTATTACTTCCTCATCGTCATTTACTGAATTTAGGTCTGCTGACTTTGACGATTTTATTAGGAAGCTGGTTTTTAAGTTCAGCAGAAACTGACGGTGGCACCTTCCCTCTATTACTCATGACAATTGTTGCATTAGCATTTGGCATTCACATGGTTATGGCCATTGGCGGTGCAGATATGCCTGTGGTTGTGTCTATGCTCAACAGTTATTCAGGTTGGGCAGCTGCGGCAACGGGTTTTATGCTAAGCAATGATTTATTAATTGTTACCGGTGCGCTGGTAGGTAGTAGTGGTGCCATTTTGAGTTATATTATGTGCCGAGCAATGAATCGTCATTTTTTAAGTGTGATTGCAGGTGGATTTGGCACAGTATCTGGTGGTGAGGCTGCAGAGGTCATCGGCGATATTCAATCCATTGAAGCGCATGAAACTGCAAAACTTTTGATGGAAGCTAAAACAATTATGATTATTCCTGGTTATGGGATGGCAGTTGCTCAAGCTCAACATACCGTTTATGAAATGACAAAATTTCTTCGGTCAAAAGGTAAAAAAGTTGGATTTGGGATTCATCCTGTGGCAGGACGTATGCCTGGTCACATGAATGTTCTGCTAGCTGAAGCAAAAGTACCTTATGATATTGTGTTTGAAATGGACGAAATTAACAACGATTGGGCAGATGTTGAAGTATCAATTGTTATTGGTGCAAATGACATCGTCAATCCATCAGCATTAACGGATCCCAATAGTCCTATTGCAGGTATGCCTGTCTTAGAATGTTGGAAAAGTGATACAACTATCGTACTTAAACGCTCCATGGCCTCTGGCTATGCCGGAGTGGGTAATCCTTTATTTGTTGAAGAAAATACACGCATGCTGTTTGGAGATGCAAACGTCATGTTACAAGGCGTTTTAAAAGCGTTGCAAGCATAGTCGAGTTATGTAATGCGCAGGATTTAATGAGTTTCGTTAAATCCTGCACAATAAAATTATTTCTGCAATATTACCAATATAAAAATCTACATCGAAAATGACAGATTATTGTGTAAGATAAAAATCAATATCTTCTTTTGAAAAACCAATTTTTTTCGCTACGCGATCAGCGTGACTCACCCGAGAGATACCCTCAATGATTTTATGTGTGGGTAAATCACCTAAAAACTCAACCTGCCGTGCCACGCCAATATGCTGTTTTACAAGCTCATCGACTAATTGATGATTGTGGGTTATTAAAATAGTACTATTCCCCTTGCGATAAAAACCACTTAATACCGTCAAAGACGATTCCATTTTCTCTTCAAACGTTGTTCCTTCAGATAACTCATCCAAAATAACTAAACTCCGCGCACTACACGCTAAAAAGACTTCTTTTGTGCGCTTAAGCTCTGCACCAAATCGACCTTCACCGTCATTGAGTTTGCTAATTTCAGGTGCTTGATAAAAGATTTTATCCGCCACACTCAACGTCGCACTTCGAGCTGGAACAAAGCATCCAATTTGAGCGAGAAGTTGAATTTGCGAAATAGTTTTGCAAAATGCCGTTTTACCACCGCTATTTGGCCCCGTAATGGCTAATACTTTATTGTGATCAAGCGTCAAATCATTGCCAATGTATTGAGGATTTTCTTTGCCCAAAATAGGATTCATGGCCTCGCAGAGAATCATACGATGTTGTTCACTATCAACAATCGATGGCAATACGGTGGTATGACCAAAGTTATCAGCAAATTTTAGAAATGACAATAATTCATCTAATTGTCCAAGCGCATCCAACGCACTCGCTAATTCCTGAGATTGTTTATATTCTTCACGTAAGGGAATAATAAAATTATCCCGATCAAAATTACCTACCCATGGAAAATAAAGCAATAAGAACGGCGATAAAAAAAGCGCTTGACCAATCACCCCTGGAATAAAATAAAACAATGTGCATAATGCTCCGGTAAGTAAGGCAAGTACTAATGGCTTAAATAGACTCGGATAAAATACAACAGCGGGCAACCACCACGATTTACGACGTTCTTGGCGTGTTTGCAAACTCGTTTCAGTTAAATACACACTCTGTGTCATTAACGCATACGTGCGACTCGCTGCAAATGATTTAATATGGTCGAATAATTCGTTTAAATAAGCACTTTCAGGAGATGGGCACTCTTGAATGCCTGTCACAAAATTCGTGACAAAACGCACACCACGTTTATATTGTGCATAACCATAACCTTCAATGTCTTTACCGTTTTTACTACTGCCAAACATCGGAAGGAAATCAGCAAATAATAAACGATAAAAACTATTTTCACGTTCAACGCCAATACTGATAATGCTTTGAATAGCCGTTTTTAATGCTACGTTGTCGCGCAGCTCTTCTAGCGCAAGCTGTTTGTTTTCAATATCGTGTCTTTTACTTAGCGGCGTCACTAACGAACGAAATAAAATAGATTGCCCAATAACCGATTCTGCATAATTTACCGCATCAAATAAATTGTCAACTTCTAAGGCGCTCACCCCACCGGCATCTAATACGCCCTCACCTGTTGGCAGAGATTCAGTCACCTTTATTGATGGCCAATCCAACTGTTTCCATAAACCGAGTAAATGTTGTTTCACTTGACGTCTCCAGATAAAGAATATTATTGATTGCTTTGATGTATTTTTTAATCATCGGTATTGTGAGCCAAATCTTCATTTAACCTTATATTTTGAGACAATTGCTCAAAGGCCTCAAAAAACACTTCAATTATATTGAAATCAAGTGACATCCCAATTTGATGATACAAAATAAAATAAAAAGCAAAAATCCAATTTTACTCTCATTTCTCAATGAAATGCATTGTAATCGTTCAATCGGTTTGGACATAGACTTAACATAAACGAAATGATAGTTCTGGCGCATCTATAATTATACAATCGGAACCTTCGAAACGGTCAAAACCAAACCGCATTTCTGTCATGCAAGAGGCCAAGCATGGTGGCGAAATTAAATAGTATTTGATTGAAAGTAAAATATAGTTGACTAATTTAGTATGTTTTATATATCCTTAAGCCCAAATGAAATAAAAACGTGGCTAATTGCTCTATATGGAATTAAATTTAGAAAAGAGTTTTGTATTTTAGGATTTCAATTGGGTCAAAGAGAGGTGAACGATGAAAACATTACACGAATTGCTTAAACAAATTTCACATGGTGTTTATGTCATCAGTGTGTGTGAGGGTGAAGAAAATAATGCGTTCACTGCGGCATGGGTGATGCAAGTTTCATTTTCACCATTATTGTTAGCCTTCAGTATCAGTCCAATGCATCGCACATATAAATTATTATGTCGTAGTGGTGAGTGTGCTATCAATGTTTTAAAACAAGACCAAACAGCATTAGCCTTGCATTTTTCGAGTTCAAACTTGAATAAAATGACCGATCATAAATGGCAATTTGCAAAAACAAAATCACCGATACTCTCAGAAAGTTCAGCCTATTTTGATTGCAAGGTTAAACAAACGATAACTACTGGTGATCATGTGCTAGTTGTGTGTGAAGTCATTGACGCAGGATATTTAGAGCAAGGCAAGCCAATGTTGTACTGCGAAACTGGTGATATGGATGGCAGTAGTCAATTTTTTAAATAGTCATATCGCGATATTTCATGAACTATCGCAATTTTGAACTGCCAACTTTTTATAATCACTTAATGGATTTATAGTACCCAAACACATCCTGTTAACTATTTAACGGTACAACCAAACACGCATCATAGAAAGCATACGATCGACATCAATAGGTTTTGTTAGATAATCTGATGCACCTGCTTCAATACAATTTATTCTATCTTCTCTCATGGCTTTTGCTGTTAAAGCTATAATTGGTAGAGAGTAGAACGCTTCTTCAGCACGAATAAGTCGTATTAATTCAAGTCCGTTCATCTTTGGCATCATGATGTCAGTAATGACTAAATCAAACGGCAAAGCGTTTTTTGAAAACTCTAATTTCTCTAAGGCTTCCGTTGCGCAACTTGCTGCAACTATGGAAATACCACGTTCCTCAAGGACTGCAGAGAGTGAAAACACATTACGAATATCATCATCCACTAACAACACGCGTTTTCCTGAAAATAACGCATCCTTATCATGGAGTGATAACAACATCTTTTTTGCTTTATCGGGCAACCTCTCTACCGCACGATGTAAAAACAATCGCGCTTCTTCAAGCAATCGCTCATCTGATCTAACATTTTTTATAATGACACTGCTTGTATAATATTGAACACTTTCATATTCTTTGCGCGTCAATTCACGTCCGGTATAAACTATCACTGGAGGAAGATCTACTTGACTCGAGCGTATGTGCTCCAGTAATTGAGCGCCCGTCATGTCAGGCAAGCCTAAATCAAGCACGACTAAATCATAGGCGATTTTTTCAATTCTATTCAGCGCATTTTTACCATTTTCAGCAATATGAATTTCTAATCCATCTTCACCAAGTAATTGCTTAATGGATAACGCTAAGTTTGTATCATCTTCGACGACCAATACTTTTTTAATCGGATTACTCTGTATTTTAGTAATTATCTCTAAGGCATTTTCTAATTGCTCTACCGTCACCGGTTTTCCAAGAAAATCCAATGCACCATGAAACCTTGTTGTGTCATACGCTTCATTTGCCGACACCACATAAACAGGAATATGTGAAATTTCAAGGGTTTCCTTAATGTGCAGTAGAACTGACCACCCATTTTTTTCGGGGAGTTCCATATCTAAAAATACTCCGATCAATTTATATTGCGAAATGAGATCTAAGGCTTCATGCGCTGTGGTTGCAACGAGATATTTATTGTTATTTTCTTGACATAAATTAGCTAAAATCTGTGCGAAAATGGGGTCGTCTTCCACAATTAATATAACATTATCTTCTTCAGTAATTGTTTCACGATCATCTGCAATAGCAATAATGGGTTTGTCATGCTGCGCATTATTTTTGTTCGTCAAATGAATCGGTTGATTAAAATTCTCTATTTTTGCAGCTGGTGGCACATGCGTATGGTGATTTTCGTCATGAGTCATTACGCCTTCTTGTGGCAGATAAAAACTAAATGTACTCCCCACATTCAATTCAGACACTAAATGGATTTCTCCGCCAAGTAAACGCACTAATTCGCGTGAAATACTCAGACCAAGACCTGTGCCCCCATATTGACGACTAATAGAACCGTCAGCTTGTTGAAATGCTTCCCATATAACCAACTGACTGTCTTTTGAAATGCCCACACCTGTATCGTGAACACTAAAGGTTAACGTATTCTCTGCACAAAGCTTTTTGTTTGTGAAATGGATACTTTTAGATGTAGTTTCAATACGCAAAATAACGCTACCTTGAAGCGTAAACTTAAACGCATTTGATAATAAATTACGTAATATTTGCCCTAATCGCTGTGAATCTGTGCGTAAATATTTAGGCACATCAACAGCCATGTCAACGATAAAATCCAGGCCTTTATCTTCAGCAACGGGTTGATAAAGTGATTGTATTTGCGTCGCAATATCCGATAGCGACACATTTTCCATAATGGCTTTCTCATGACCTGATTCGATTTTTGATAAATCTAAAATGTCATTAATAATGCGCAATAAATCGTTTCCACTTTGGTGCATGATTGTCGCAATTTCAATTTGTTTATCATTCAAATTTCCATCACGATTATCAGTAAGTGATCGCGAAAGCAACAGCATTGAGTTGAGCGGTGTACGAAGTTCATGGCTCATATTCGCTAAAAATTCACTTTTGTATTTTGACGCAATTTCTAATGCATTCGCTTGTCGAGTGAGATCCTTTTGAGTTTCTTGAAGTAAGCTATTTTTTTTCTCTATTTCGTCACGTTGACCCTCAAGCATTTCCGTGCGCTCTTCGAGTTCTTCATTGGTTTGCTGCAATTCTTCTTGCTGTATTTTGAGTTTTTGCTCACTTAATTGCAGAGCTTGGGATTGCTCTTCGAGTTCTTCATTGGTTTGCTGCAATTCTTCATGTTGCATTTGAAGACGCTGCTCACTTTCTTGCAATATTTTCGCTTGCTGTTCTAATTCTTCATTAGTTTGCTGTAATTCTTCTTGTTGTTGCTGCAAGCGTTTTGCAAGCTCTTGACTTTCTTCTAATAAAAACTGTGTCCGCGTGACCGATTCAGACACAATAATTGCCATGCCAATACTCTCAACAGCCAAATTTAATAAATCCAGCGATTGCTGACTAAATTCGTCCAAACTTCCCAGCTCAATCACACCTTTAAGTATGCCTTTATGTAAAACAGGCAATACAAGAACGTTTCGTGGCAATATCTGACCTATTGACGAGGTAATACGCACATAGTCATCGGGTAAATTCGTTAGCAAAATAAAGCGTTTTTCAAGCGCGGCTTGCCCAACTAAACTTTCCCCTAAAGCAAATTGCTGTGATAAATTTTTTCTAAACTCATAAGCATAACTTCCAGTAAGTACGAGCTTTTTTTCATGTTCATTCCACAAATACATTGCACCAATTTGTGCATTAACATAATTCACCAAATAAGAAACAACTTCATAGGTTAAATCCGGCAACGACATATCACCACGAATGCGCTCAGATAATTCGGAAAGTCCCGTTTTAAGCCAGTTTTGGCGTTGTATTTCTCGTGTGGAATGATCAATAATCTCAGCAACGTTATTAATGGCATCTTTAACTCGATTATGCTCACCTTTAAAGCTTTCTGTAATACGAGCACTAAAATCGCCGCCTGCTAATTGTTGTAATGTAATAGCTTGAGCGTTAATGGGACCTTCTGCTTCATCTAAAATTGTATTTAAACCCACTATGATTGTTTGCCATTCACCAACATACTGATCTACTGGCAAGCGACGTGATAACTCCCCAAGCTCAGAAGCATCCACAATGCGTTGAATATCGTTAGTAAATTTCTGCAATATAGCTTGCAAAATGTGTATTGATCGCAATAAAACGCCCAACTCATCATTTGCGGTGGTGTCGAATTTTGAATTTAAATCACCATTAGCAATCGTTTGACAAGCGTGTTGAACTGTATTGACCGCTACTGTGATTTTGCGAATAATGGCGTAAACCATCAAAATACCGAAAAAAAACAATGCAATTACGCTAAAAGCGAGTACGATCATTGATAATTTAAGCGTAGACTCTGTATTCTTCGTATTTTGTTCAATACGTTCTTTTTGGAGTTGAATATTACTGTTAATCGCTTCTTGCCATTGTATTATTAAAGGCGAAGCTGTTTTTAGAAGTAATGTTTTTGCTTCATCATCTTTATTTGCTATAGCAAGTGGTAAGACACGGTTATTAATTTCTCTTGCAGTAATGGATATAGCATTGATTTGATCATAAATACCCTTCTCTTTTTCACTAGATGGCAATGCACTTAATTTCTGCCAAGCATTATCATAATTCAATCGCTCAACAAGAATTTTGTTTTCAGTTTCTTTGATTAATGCAATATCGTCTAGCATCACCATTGTGCGTATGTCACGCGATACCTTATTGACCGAATTTAAAAGCGCATTGCTGAATTCGAGTTTTACATTACTGTCATACACAATTTCCTCTAAATTGGCATGACTCTTTTTTATGCCAATCCAACCAATCAAGGCAACACTTAGAATAAAAAATCCTAAAAATCCAAAACCTAATTGAAGCTTCGATTTAATTGACATCGTTATTTACTCATTTTATGTAAACTTAATTAATTGGTTTCAATAGGTAATATAATTCTAAAATGAGTGCCTTTACCTAATTCAGATTCAAGTAAAATATGTCCGTTAGCACCATGCACTAAACCACTGACAACGGACAAACCGAGTCCCGTTCCTTTATCAACCGATTTTGTGGTAAAAAAGGGGTCAAAAATTTTATCTAATTCACTAGGCTTAATGCCTGTCCCCGTATCAGCTATGCTAATTTCAATATAACGCCCTTTAATGGGATTAAAACAATCACTACATAAGAGCGTATTTTCGGAAAATTCAACACAATCTAATTCTAATTTGATAATGCCTGTTTCTCCATTAAACGAATCGATGGCATTAATCATTAAATTCATGACTACTTGATGCAACTCGGTTGGATCCATCAAAACAGTAGGCATATTTTCCGCAAAACGAGTCTCTAATTGAATTCTTGCTCGAAGCAACGTCGTTTTGGCTAACGCTAAAACCTCCTCAATTACTTCTAATACCTGAATGGAACTCGGTAATTGATTCATCGTCGACTTTTGACGTGTGTAGGCCAGCATTTGTTTAATTAAATTGATTGCCCGATTTCCAGCGATTTGAATTTGATCGATAGAATCTTCTATATCCGTGTTTGGGGTATCTTGAAGATACATTTTGGCTAATTCGGTATGGCCTAAAATACACATTAAAACATTGTTAAAATCATGTGCAATTCCACTGGTTAATTGTCCAAGTCCTTGCAACTTTTGAGCACGATACAATTGTTCTTGAAGTAATTCACGCTCTTTAGCTTTTTTAATAATCAGCTTTTCATGCGCTAAATGTGCTTGTTCAACTTTGACACGATAACGCGCCAGATTTAAAAAAACATCCACTTTGGAGCGAAATATATTGATATCTAATGGTTTTGTTAGAAAATCGACACCGCCACTTTCATAACCACGAAAGACATATTGTTCTTCGCTATAGATAGCAGACAGAAATATAATTGGAATATAGCGCATACGTGGATGGGTACGCATAATTTCAGCCAGTTGATAGCCGTCCATAATAGGCATTTGCACATCTAGTATGGCTAAAAAAGGCACGTCTTCGCTACGCAGCAGAATCTTTAACGCTTCATCGCCCGACGTCGCCTGTAAAATCTCTAGAGAAGCCTCCTCATCAGCTTCTTTTGATGTGTTCATCGATATATCTGTAAGGATGTCCCTTAGAGAATACAAATTAGCAGGCACATCATCAACAATTAAAATTTTCATAAATAACCAATAAATCAACAATAATTTTTATATGCAACGATTTTTTAAATCGTTTTACACCATAATTTTTCACGATGACAAATCACGCCATAGATCTCTTTCACTGAGGTATAATTTAATGTTTCTTTACTACCCAAGCATAAAAGTCCACTATGTGATAAACTCTCAGTAAAGAGTGATAACACTTGATTCTGCAATGAAGGCGTAAAATAAATTAATGCATTGCGACATAAAATAAAATTCATTTCCCCAAACACACGATCTGTTGTCAGGTTGTGGTTGGCCCACACAATGCGTTTTGCTAATTCTTTATCAAAAACCACTTCGTTACCTTGAACGCTGTAATAATCTCCTAGTGCAAAGTGACCACCTGCTTTGTGATAATTGCGATGAGCCACTTGCATATTTTTGATTGGATAAATTCCTTTTTTGGCTTTATCTAAAGCAATATCATTAAAGTCAGTGGCATAAATTGTCGCCCGCTCAAGCAAACCAGCTTCTTTGAGCAGAATAGCCATCGACCACACTTCTTCACCTGTAGCACAAGCAGCGTGCCAAATTTTAAAATAAGGGTATGTATTTAACCGAGGGAAAATTTCAGCCACTATTTTTGACCAAACACTCGGGTCACGAAACATTTCCGTCACGGTAATACTAAAATCCATGACGATATCTTGAAAAAATTCAGGCTCATGCAATACGCGAGGAATCAGTTCACTCACATATGTCATGCGATGTCGCATCATAATATTTTGTACGCGCCGTTGAATTGACTTTCGAGCATAATCCCGAAAATCATAACCCCAGCGATGCTCTATTGCCTCAAGCAATAGACTTAACTCGTAACTACCAAGCTCATCAATCACGTTATTATTAACCCTAGGAAAGTTACCATATGGCGATGGGTAAAAGGAGAATCTACACTTTCTTACCAATGAGAAATTCTGAAATGAAAATCAAATTGCCTTAGTGAAAATTCAACCTAGTTACGATAACAGCAGTTGACAGTCTATGATGAAGTTATAAAATGGTACTTCTTGAAAGTGAATATAACTTATAAAAAATTTCAATTTTCAGAGTTAATTTAATTTAACATTAAAATATACCAAATTCATTCAATTTAATCAACAATCTAATGATAAAAACAATGACAGAGTGTTTGCCGATTTATTACATTTTCGGGATTTAGATTTTAAAACTACTGCGCGAGTAAACATTTCGGAATTCATTTCA
>CAJBJW010000235.1 GCA_903953455.1 uncultured Pseudomonadota bacterium
ACAGCGAACATAATCCGCCTCACTTTCACGCTGAGTATCAGGGCAAAGATGCTGTTTTTGATTTCAATGGAAACGTAATGAAAGGTTCACTCAATTCGAGAACGGCCACAAAATTGGTTCGTGAATGGATTGATCTACATATTGCCGATCTTGAGCGCGATTGGAATTTAGCACAAGAAGGTAAAGAAATTATAAAAATTGATCCGTTAGATTGAGGATATTATGTGGAATTTAAACAAAGTTGTTGAAATTCAATACCAACAAGATTTTATTTTTAAGATAGCCTTTGATGATGGATCTTGTGGCGATGTTGATTTTTCCGAATACATCAACAAATGGGAGATATTTCAGCCGTTAAAAGATATTCAACTGTTCAAATCAGCGATGATTGATGGTGGGACTATTGCGTGGGAAAATGGCGCTGATATTGCACCTGAAACGCTTTATGAAAAAATTAATAATGTATTAAACCGCTGACGCGTTCTGTTCCGACAAAATTGCCCTGCATGGACCGCTGTGAGCCACCAAAATTTACGCATAAACTGGCCCACTTGCACCGACCGTGATTAGGGCGTTACCGCAACCTTTGTGTGCCAACTCGCGCCTAAAGTGGCCAAATTTCCCCCGCTGTGATTCACTCTTTAAAAATCGGGGCACTGCGCCCCAAAACGTCTCATCTGTGTGCCAAAAATTTGTGCAGAAATGAGTTTGCTTTCGCCGATCGCGGCCTACCTATTCCACCAGTGATGCCCGCATCGCGATGTGTCGTCTCGCGTCCAAAGTGGCAAAACTCAGCCTGCACCGAAAAAATTGGCTGCTGCACTAAAACTGACACCGCGCACGCTCATCTGAATGGCCAAAATTCGCGCAGAAACTACCCTAGACGCACCAACTGCCCCTCGGCTATTACATCAAGTAATGCCCATCGCCGCCCCGTGCCGAAACGAGTACAAAGTGGCAAAATTTAACCCGATGATCAACAACTAAAAACCAGAGGAACATTAACCTTACACTATCAATTTATTTTAGTTTTTACCCAACGGCCTTAGGGCCTTTTTTTATGTCCTCAAAAAAGGAAATCATTATGAAAGTTCAATCTTTAAAATCATCCACTGCCCAGAAACTTAGAGGCAATGGTCTTATTCACTATCGCTTAATTATCCACAACAAAAAGCTCTATCTTGTGCTTCAAAAGAATGACGATGGTGGTCATTTTTCCAATGAGATTGTGTCGTATGAGCGTATTTCGGAATGCGTGGAAGGCCTAGAAGAACCTGTTTTTTCTCGCGTGTTTCGTTCTGCTTTTGACAGCAAATCGACTAACAATGCTGGTTTTCTGCTAGCGGTACTGCGACATGAATCTCTATTGAAAACAGGAGATGACGGCAAACATTACATTCAACCACATTGGGACAAATGGGAGAAAACGACACTGGCATTGAAGCCTGAAGAGTTTGAATTACCTTATGAATTCACTGATTGGAGTGCGAAAAATGCAAACACTAAGTAACCTTCAAGCACGTAATTATGTGGAGTTTACAGTTGATGCTCAATTCATTTTGGTTGAGTCATTTGATTCAATTGAAGCATTAGAGCAATCTACGGGATGTCCTATTATCACGAGTTGGTTTAGTGATGCCGTATATCCTCATGAAGACTTTGCACCTAGCTTTGAATTCATTGAAGAGCATCATGATTTTTATGAAATGGTGTTTGTATTAACCGATGACAATACGACCGTTTTGATTGTACCTAAATCG
>CAJBJW010000236.1 GCA_903953455.1 uncultured Pseudomonadota bacterium
CAAACATTTAAGCCGCGTATTATTTTAGTGGCCGATATTGAACGCGGCGGTGTATTTGCCTCTATTTACGGTACGCTTGCGCTACTTGCACCCGATATTCGTGAAAATGTTGTTGGTGTTATCATTAATAAATTCCGTGGCGATAGACGCTTTTTTGATGAAGGCGAAGTGATTATTCGAGAACAATTTGGCGTCACCGTTTTAGGTGTATTGCCTTTTCTACCGCTCAATATTGACATGGAAGATTCACAGTCGTTCCATAACTATCAACAGCGACGTGGGAATATCAAAATTAACATCGCGGTCATCGCTACGCCTCGTTTGAGTAATTACACGGATTTAGATGTGTTGATGGCAGATGATGAAATTGAGGTGACATTGATTCATCAATGGCAACCACTCAGTGCATTTGATGTTATTCTTCTCGCAGGCAGTAAAAGTGTGATGTCGGATTTACATTGGCTAAAAGAGAATGGTTTATTTGCTGAGATACTTCAATGTAAGCAAAACATTTTTGGCATTTGCGGTGGTTATCAAATGCTATGTGAAACGTTAATTGATGATGACGCCTTAGAAGACAATTCGCCAAGCGTTGAAAACGGCTTTGGACTGATTCCCGATACAGTGACTTACCAAGAACCTAAAATATTAAAACGCGGTGTTTACACGGTATTTGATAGATTTGAGGTCGAAGGTTATGAAATTCATTGTGGGCAATTAGCGAATTACCCGCTTTATTACCAATCTGAGCGCGTTTGCGGTACTCATGTTCACGGTATTTTTGATAATAATGCGTTCCGCACAGCGTATTTCAAAAAGGTTAATCCACTCTATCAAGGTTTTGATTTCACGCAGTATCGTGAAAATGCGATCAATAACTTTACAAATATGGTGCGAGATAATTTAGATTTAAGCGCATTACTTTAAAAAAAGAATTTTCTATTTTCAATTTGGTTATTTATGAACAGTCCTGATAATTACGCCGTGATGGGATACCCCATTCATCATAGTAAATCACCCCGTATTCATGCGTTATTTGCAGAAGAAACCGAGCAAAATATGAGTTATCTCGCGCAAGAAGTCAGATCCGAAAACTTTACATCTGCCGTCAATACATTTTTTGAAAAAGGCGGCAAAGGCCTGAATTGTACGCTACCGCTAAAAGAATTAGCGTGGGAATTTGCTACGCATAAAACGCCACGGGCTCAAGCGGCAAAAGCAGTCAATACATTGATTTTGCAAGCGAATGGGCAGATTTTAGGTGACAATACTGACGGCATTGGCTTGGTGGCAGATTTAAAGAACAATCACGGTGTTCATCTTGAAAGTAAACGGTTGCTTATTTTGGGAGCAGGTGGTGCTACACGCGGAATTTTACTGCCGCTACTTGATGAAAAGCCCAAAAGCATCACTATCGCTAATCGTACCGTTGAAAAAGCGTTGCAACTCGTTAAAGAATTTAAACAAAACATTCATGCGTGTGGATTTGATGCGTTAGAAAATCATCAATTCGATATTATTTTAAACGCCACGTCGGCCAGTTTGAGTGATGATTTGCCACCACTACCCGAAAATATACTGGCTGAAAATGGCATTTGCTATGACTTAGCGTATAGCAACCAACCAACTGCCTTTGTGCGTTGGGGAATTGAGCAAAACGCCCATAAAAGTATCGATGGATTAGGCATGCTCGTTGAGCAAGCGGCCGAGGCATTTTTTTTGTGGCGCGGTGTTCGCCCAAGTACACAAGACGTCATTGATTTGCTCAATGCCCATCGATAATTTAGTTACCTTTTGAAGTGAAACCATCTATACATTATGAGTGATTTAACGCAATACAACGCGGCCGCCATTGAAGTGTTAACCGGTCTTGAGCCTGTTCGCAAACGTCCAGGAATGTACACCGATACCACCCGCCCTAATCATTTAGCGCAAGAAGTGATTGATAACAGTGTTGACGAGGCACTTGCTGGTCATGCCAATCAAATTGACGTGATTTTGCACAAAGACGGCGCTATTTCAGTGAGCGATAATGGACGCGGTATGCCTGTGGATATTCATCCAGAGCAAGGGATTAGCGGCGTGGAAGTCATTTTGACGCAACTTCATGCGGGCGGAAAATTCTCGAATAAAAACTATCAGTTTTCGGGTGGTTTGCATGGCGTGGGGATTTCTGTTGTGAATGCGTTATCGAGTGACGTTGAAGTCACCATCAAGCGCAATGGTAAAATCTATTCCATGCGTTTTGCGGATGGCGAAAAGCAGACTGAATTACTCGAAACCGGCACAGTTGGTAAAAACAATACCGGTACAAGCGTGTATTTTTTGCCAAACCCAAAATATTTTGACTCACCAAAAGTATCTGTTTCAAAACTCAAACACGTTTTGCGTGCAAAAGCGGTGTTATGCGCTGGGCTAACTATCACGCTTAAAATTGAACAATCGGATGAAACCTTTGAATGGTGTTATCAAAACGGATTAAAGGATTATTTACTTGATCGCATTGGTGACCTAGAGTTTTTTCCATCAAGTCCTTTTATGGGCGTGTCTGCTGCAAAGCATGAAGCTGTTGATTGGGGTGTACTTTGGACCGTTGAAAATCCATCTGAAATGGTTGCCGAAAGTTATGTGAATCTGGTTCCTACGCAACAGGGAGGAACGCACGTTAACGGTTTGCGTGCAGGTTTAACTGAGGCGATGCGAGAATTTTGTACGATTCGGGATTTATTGCCGCGTGGCGTAAAAATTGCGCCTGAAGATGTTTGGGAAAATTGCCAGTTTGTGTTATCAGTTAAACTCGAAGATCCTCAGTTTTCAGGGCAAACGAAAGAGCGTTTGAGTTCGCGTGAATGCGTGGCGTTTATTTCTGGCGTAGTAAAAGACAGTTTTAGTTTATGGCTCAATTCACATCCAGGTGAGGGTGAAAAAGTTGCCGAATTAATTATCAATAGCGCACAAAAACGTTTGCGTTCAAATAAGAAAATCATACGTAAAAAAATTACGGCAGGCCCCGCGTTACCTGGAAAACTAGCGGATTGCTCCGCTCAGGATATTAACCGGACTGAATTATTTTTAGTGGAAGGTGACTCTGCGGGTGGGTCGGCAAAACAAGCACGTGAGCGTGATTTTCAAGCGATTATGCCATTGCGAGGTAAAATTTTAAATACGTGGGAAGTTGAGTCATCGCAAGTGATGGCGTCGCAAGAAATTCACGATATTGCTGTTGCTTTGGGCATTGAACCCGATTCGGATGATTTGCAATCGCTGCGTTATGGCAAAGTATGTATTTTGGCGGATGCAGATTCAGATGGTAATCATATTGCGACCTTAATTTGCGCGTTGTTTTATAAGCATTTCAAAGCATTGGTGGAAAATGGTCATGTGTTTGTTGCCATGCCGCCGCTGTATCGTATTGATGTGGGTAAACGGGTGTTTTATGCGCTTGATGAATCAGAGCGTCAAAGTATTATCACGCGCATTAAAGCAGAAAAAATTCGCGGCCAGGTGAATGTGCAGCGATTTAAAGGGTTGGGGGAGATGAATCCGAGTCAGTTGCGTGAAACCACCATGAATCCTGATACACGCCGATTGGTGCAATTGACCGTCGATGATTTTGAAGCTACGACAGCGCTGATGGATTTACTGCTCGCTAAAAAACGCTCAGCTGATCGTAAAATTTGGCTTGAAACAAAAGGGGACATGGCTGAGGTTGTTTAGAACAGTCAAGGTTTCAGTTTAGCCTTGAGATGAGTTGATTTTGGATAAGGCTAAACTTAATTTTAGAATCGTCAAATAATCCTTTAATCGAAAGTTTTTTGATATTTTAAAATAAGCTTGGCCTTTTTTAAATTTAAGTAGAAATTACTGTTTTCGCACTAGTCGGACATTCCCTTTATTGAATTTAATATAATAGTAGGGATGGCCACTGGAAAAATAAACACCCCACGCATAATAGCTAAGATTAACAAACGATGAGGAAGCCCAAAAAACGGAGCTATTGGTGTTAGGGAAAGCCATTTTATTGATGGTGGGTTTATTTGTTAAATTGTAATTTTTGCAGCTACCATCTTGATTGTATTGATCATCTGAGCATTCAACTAATGTCATCAACTCATCTTTAGTGGGTAAATGCCAGTCATTATAACCAGCGAAATTGCTGGTTAATTTCATGGCTTCACCCCAATTCATTTTTTTAGCATTGCCATTGCACGTGGTTCCAGTCCAGTTTTGACCGACAGCGCATTGTTGCCATGTCAAGCCTGAAGTTTTGAAAGTCACCGTCCCATTTTTGTTGTCAATAAATGTATTCGGACTTCTTGTTACAATACTTTCTTGCGTTTGATCTTGATCTTGAGTTAGTTCAATTGGTGCTGTTGTTTCTATTTTTTTTTCAGTAACGGGATTTTCTATTTTAGTAGTTACTTCTACTGTTTCTTGTACCTGAAGATTATCTTGTTGATTATTTGTTTTAATTTCGGTAAAAATTTTAGCGGAAATGAGTAAAATAATGGGCGTTAAAAAAGTCCATAATGTAAATATTTTAAGATTGGTAACTTCTTCACTAACAATAACGCCAAATCCAAAAAGAATAATGCCGGATTTAAATAGAACGCCTGATAAATAAACAATATTTTGACGTTCGTTTAAAAGCCACATGTTATAGGTTGTTCCAAATACATCATCCATGTTGTAAGATAGAAATAAGACTAAAATACTTAATGAAATCAGTGATAATCCCATTTTTTTCATTTTGAATCCTTTAGTTTTAATGATTTATTACGTGAATATTTTTTAGAGGGTAGATTATTTAATTGTCTGCTTTTTTATAAATTAAATAACGAAGTTTTATAAGCATTAATTGTGCCGTTTTTTTTGGCAAGGAAATTGATAGTTCTCAGTGCCTTGAATTTCTCTCAATCCTATTTCTTAGGTCTATCTTGCCTGCGAATAAACACTGACAAAATTCACTGTTTTAACGGAGGCGTTTTACTCAAGAGTGCTACGAGCTCAGATTGTCTGTGAGTGTAGGTTTTGCTGTATAGGTTCTTTAATTGCGTACGCACGGTATTCATTGTCAATCCTACCTCATTTGCGTATTCCAAAGGCGATTTTCCTGCCACTAATGCTGAGGCAACGCGCAGCTCTGCGGGAGATAA
>CAJBJW010000237.1 GCA_903953455.1 uncultured Pseudomonadota bacterium
ACATCAATACACCAATTGCAGAACTTGAGCGAGTTGAATTTAAAGCCCATAGTGGTGAAGCGATGGTACACAGCACACTTGCTTTCCATTGGGCGCGACTCATTGAATTGCTGCATTGCGCTGAAAGCATCAAAGAATTATTGAACGATCCAGATGTTTTGAAACACGAAGAACCTGCAAAAGGTGAACGTCGATTTGAAGGTATTGGCGTCATTGAAGCGACACGCGGCACGTTATTCCACCATTATCAAGTCGATGAAAATGATATTGTAACCAAGGCAAATCTGATCGTTTCAACGACTAGTAACAATATGGGCATGAATGAATCCGTGCGCCAAGTGGCGGCAGAATATCTTTCTGGGCAAGAGCTTACCGAGCCACTGCTCAATAATTTAGAAGTCGCTATTCGCGCGTATGATCCCTGTTTATCATGTGCCACGCACGCGGTCGGAAAAATGCCTCTGCAACTTGAACTGGTGAATTCAAAAGGCGATATTATTGATAAATTAGTCAAACACGATACCGGTCACATTGAGCGCATTCAATGACAAAATCGGTGTTAGTGTTCGGTTACGGCAATGAAAGTCGTGGTGACGATGCACTGGGCGTACTAATTTTAAACCATATTGAAACGCATTGTTCACTTGAAAGTATCGATTTACTCACCGATTTTCAACTGCAAATTGAGCATGCACTGGATTTGGAACAGCGCGAACTGGTTTTATTTGTCGATGCATCCGTAAAAAGCGATATCGCTTTTGAGTTTACGCAACTCAAACCCATGCGTGATATCAGTTTTACAACACACGCAATCAGTCCGGCGTCGGTACTCGACGTTTATCAAACCATGAAAAAAACGACACCACCGCCGTGTTTTTTACTCGCCATTGGCGCTGAAAGCTTTGAACTTGGTGATGGTTTGAGCGACAATGCAAAAAGAAATTTTGCCCATGCCACAAAGTTTATTGACGATTTACTCAATCATTTAACGATTGGCTATTGGCAAATGCAGTGTCGATAATAATGTTCTAATCTAAAAAAGGAAAATCCATGATTCATTTAGTAGAAGGCGATATTTTACTCAGCACCGCACACGCTATTGCGCAGGGTGTTTGTATTAATGATCCAATGGATAAAGGGTTAGCGCTGTTGCTGCATAATTTGTATCCAGCAATGCACAAAGATTTCCATCATTGGTGTCATCAACATCACCCCGAATCAGGCGAAGCATGGGCATGGGTTAGCGCTGAAGGCAAGCACGTGATTAATTTAATTACGCAAGAAGGCGCAGACAGTCACGATCACCGTCATGGCAAAGCGACATTAACCAATGTTCAACACGCGCTTAAAGCCTTAGCGAAAATCGTAGAACAAGAAAAATTCACGTCACTTGCCCTACCTCGTTTAGCAACAGGCGCTGGCGGTTTAGATTGGGCGGACGTACTTCCTCTCATTGAGAAAAAATTGGGTAACTTAGGCATTCCGGTATACGTTTATGCCACTTATCACACTGGTCAAACTGCTAACGAAGAGTAACATTTTCTTTTTAACACGCGAGTAGCGTATAAGTGAGCTAATTAAAACATTATGCATCTCACATCATTGCTATCCCACAACCATTTTCGCTTATGAACATTCACGAATATCAAGCTAAAAAGCTTTTCCAGCATTACGCTATTCCCACCCCTCAAGGTTGCGTAGCGTCAAGCGCACTTGATGCACAAAATATTGCACAAACATTAACAAACGAATCGTGGGTGGTAAAAGCGCAAATACATGCGGGTGGTCGCGGAAAAGTCGGTGGGGTCAAACTAGCAAAAACGCCTAATGACGTGTTCAATTTTACAAATGAATTACTCGGCAAGCGACTTATTACAAAGCAAACCAATGCCCATGGCTTGCCTATTGAAAGTGTGTTAATTGAAAAAACCTATCCTATTAAGCGCGAACTGTACTTGAGTTTACTTGTTGAGCGCAGCAGTGAACGTCTTGTTTTTGTTGCCTCATCAGCGGGTGGCATGGACATTGAGTCCATCGCCCACCAATTACCTGAAGAAATTATTACTGTGACCGTCCATCCTGCGACGGGTTTGCAGCCTAGTCATTGTCGAAAAATTGGTTATGCATTAAAACTTGAACGCGCACAGCAAAAACAACTTGATGTCATTCTGCACGGCATGATGAATTTATTTCTAGAAAAAGACGCGAGTCAAATTGAAATTAATCCATTAATCGAAACGCAAACAGGCGAACTCATTGCACTCGATGCCAAAATTAATTTTGACGATAATGCACTTGCACTGCACGATGATATTTTAGCGCTGCGAGATACCAATCAAGAAGAGGCTAAAGAACATGAAGCCGAGCAATTTGGACTCAATTATATTGCCCTTGATGGCAACATTGGCTGCATGGTCAATGGCGCAGGACTGGCAATGGCAACGATGGATTTAGTGAAATTAAAAGGCGGTTTACCGGCAAATTTTCTTGATGTAGGTGGTGGAACGAATGCTGAGAAAGTATGCGAAGCGTTCAAATTAATTTTAGCTGACGGCAATGTGAAAGCCGTTTTAGTCAATATTTTTGGTGGCATTGTGAAATGCGACATCATTGCTCAAGGCATTTTAGCGGCCATGGCGCAAATTGATGTGCATGTCCCAGTCGTAGTTCGTTTAGAGGGCACCAATGCAAATGAAGGCAGAGCATTGCTCAGCAACACGCCATTCACACTTTATGCGGCACATGATCTAAATGATGCCGCCCAACAAGTGGTTTCATTAGCCAAAGGAATCGCATAATGAGCATTTTAGTCGACAAAAATACAAAAGTGATTTGCCAAGGATTTACGGGTAAACAAGGGTCATTTCATTCACAACAAGCTCTGGATTATGGTACGAGACTCGTTGGCGGTGTGACGCCCGAGCGTGGCGGACAAACTCATTTGGGTTTGCCTGTGTTTAATACGGTTAATGAAGCAATTAAACAGACAGGCGCAACAGCGAGCGTCATCTACGTTCCGCCTTTCTTTGCCGCAGATGCTATTTTAGAAGCGCTTGAAGCCGGCATTGAACTGATTGTCTGTATCACAGAAGGCATTCCAACCCTGCATATGCTGCGCGTGAAAGCAGCGATGCAAGGCACAAAATCTCTCCTTATTGGCGCAAATTGTCCAGGCATTATTACCCCTGACGAATGCAAAATTGGCATTATGCCCGCCTCTATTCATCAAGCCGGCTCCGTTGGTATCGTATCGCGTTCGGGTACGCTTACGTATGAATCCGTTCATCAAACCACGCAACAGGGTTTAGGGCAAAGTACCTGCGTGGGGATTGGAGGAGATCCTATCCACGGGATGAATTTTATTGACGTCCTAAGCCGCTTTGAAGCTGATCCGCAAACGAAAGGCATTGTCATGGTCGGTGAAATTGGCGGTAGCGACGAAGAAGCCGCCGCAGACTACATTAAAGCCCATGTCACAAAACCCGTTGTTGCTTATATTGCAGGGCAAACCGCGCCCGCAGGTAAACGAATGGGACACGCAGGTGCAATTGTTACAGCAGGAAAAGGTACAGCGGAAAGCAAAATGAATGCACTTAAAATCGCAGGCGTTGAAGTAGTTAGTGCGCTTACTGATATTGGCGTTGCCATGCAGCGCTGTTTTTAATTTACATTTTAAGAGAAAATTGATGAAACATTTACACCTGCTGTTTGTCGCTCTGGCTCTAATTAGTTTTTTAGGCCGCGTCGCACTCACACGCTTTCGTCCAGAATTGATGCAACTGAAATGGATAAATATTGCACCCCATATTATTAGCACTTTACTGCTGTTATCAGGGATTTTGTTGACGGTTGAAGGGGGATGGTTAGCAGGCGATTATACTTGGATTCAGGCAAAAGTAATCGCGTTGTTTGGCTTTATAGGTCTTGGAATTATGACACTTAAACGCACTGATAATAAGAGATGGATTGGTTTTAGCGGTGCATTACTTTGTTTTGCGTATATCCTAAAAGTCGCCATCACCAAAAACGCCTCATTACTTTAATGCAAAAAGGGGAATAATAGTAAATTATAATCCCCTTTTTTTGTGTCACATTATTTTTTATGCGTTATTGAGCAATCCGCTTTGACGCTCAATATCTTGTACATAACGTAAAACTGCACCTTCAATTGATTGAGGGATATCTAAAAATGTAACCCCCACCAATTCTTCAAAATCTTCTGCTCTAAAAGCAACCCCTAAACGCACAGATAAAACCTTAAACGAAACTTCTACCGTAACGTGAGGCATCACAAAAGGTCGATCATCAAAAATGGTCTGCTCTTGCAAAAAATAGGAAAACTCCGGGTCTGTGTTGATTAATTTACACCCTGACATACTAATATCAGACAAATTTAATCTGACAACCCTTGCTAATTTTGGATCAGGCACCACTGGATTTGCTTCGCGTTCTTCGTCAAAAATAGCTCTTTCACGCTTCGCTTTAATCTTTGAATCGATTGTCATTTTTTGATAAGCACGTTGCCAAGCCTGCTGCTCCTCGGCAATTTCTTCTTGAATGGCAGCTAACAATTTTTGTTGAATTTTCGCAGTCGCTAAAGCATAAGCCTCTTTATATTCAAGTTTGGCATCTTCTTCTGGCTCTGCAATTTCAATTTCAATATAAGCTGGGTTAAGCGTTGGCGTATCAACACGATAATATTCGCGTCGATTGTACCAATAGAGCGAGTCAGGAATGTCAATCATAAAACAATCGGCACCTTTAAATTTGCCAATGGTTACTTGATCAACGTGAAACGCCACTTGAATACCATTGAAAACCGTATTAAACTTTGGATTCTTAACGGCTAAAAGTTTCTTATTCAAATAAGCAGAAGAACCGTAATCGAGTACGATTGTTCCTTCTTTATGATTAATGGCAATTAACACCGTCAATAACGTTTCTTTCCCGCCCAAAGAAGCCGACACGTTACATTTGTTTTTCACAAGCATAGCTAGGTTGTTTACTATCATTGCTCGATTGCGGAGCATTGCGGAATCGTCGTCAGACATTGATTATCTCCATAAAGTAAAAGTTTAAAATAAAAATAATAACAATCCCTATTATAGATTATTAACAGCACATTCAAAAGAGGAAACTTTTAGTGGTTTGGAGTTTTTTCCTTTGCCTCTATTGGATTATCTGAGATTGGCGTGATTACATGACCATCTTTTTGAACAATATTAATTTTAATGCCATCGTGAAGTGTTTCACGCCCCTCTATCACCACTAATTCATTTGCAGCAAGATTGTCGATTACAGCCACATTATCATTTTGCGTATCACCTAATTTAAGACGACGAATTTGAACCGTATTTTCCGCTGTGGCGACATAAACAAAGGCACCTTGCCCATCATTTTGAATGGCCGCAGATGATATCTGCGTTACATTTTCAAGCGTGTTTAAATGTATTTTGACATTCACAAATTGATTAGCAAATAAACGCTCATCAACATTATCAAATTGCGCCTTCAATTTTAATGTGCCAGTTGATGCGTCAATTTGATTATCAACTGCCACTAATTTACCTTCAGCCAATTTGATTTTCCCCGACCGATCATATGCAACAACTTCAATGGGCGTCGAATGTTGTCTACGCTGCATAATTGAAGGTACTTGATCTTCAGCTAAGGTAAACACAACACTTATTGGTTGTAGTTGCGTAATAATCATAAGGCTTGTTTCATTAGCTTGAACAAGATTACCTTGATCAATTTGCCGCAAACCAACTCGCCCCGCAATTGGCGCTAACACTTTCGTATAGCTTAATTGCAATTTTGCGTTATTAACTTGCGCGTTATCCATTTCAACAATACCTTGATACTGCTTTACCTGAGCAGATTGCGTTGCGGTTTGTTGCGCGGCTATTGAGTCTTGCGCAAGCAAGGTTTGATAACGCAGATAATCGATTTTGGCATTCTCAAGCAATGCTTCATCACGTAGGAGTTGACCTTGGGTTTGCTGTAATTGAATTTGCAATGGACGAGGATCAATTTGAGCAAGTAAATCACCCTGTTTGACATGCTGCCCTTCTACAAAATCAATCGAGTCGATTTCACCTGATACACGAGGCCTTACAATAACAGAGCGCAGTGGCGTGACGGTGCCAAGTGCATTCAAGTAAACAGGAAAATCTGTTTGACGACTTGTTTCGACTGAGACGGCAACAGGTGCATTGTCGTCGTGTTTATGTTTGCCATGCTTATGCGAATTTGCAGATTTTACTGATTCATCTGTTGATAATTTAGATAGCGTAGAAAACGGCCAATAATAAAAACTAACGCTCGCCGCTGTCCCTAAAATTATCAATGCAAAAAACAGTCGTCGCTTAGAATATGCCATAAGGAAAATTGATTGCGCTTTTAATGAAAGGCATATTATGCACAAATACTCGCTGAGTGATTCAAACGATACGAGGAATGTGGCGGCATTTCAATACCGCCACTTTATCTAAAAAAATATGACTAACTACACTTCGTGATAAAGCTTAGCACCATCGTTTAAAAACTCTTGTGACTTTTCATTCATCCCGAGTTTAATGGCCTCTTCATCGGCAACGCCTTTTTCTGCTGCATAAATACGCACGTCTTGGCTAATTTTCATTGAACAGAAATGCGGACCACACATTGAACAGAAATGCGCCACTTTTGACGATTGTTTTGGCAATGTTTCATCATGGAATTCACGTGCTTTTTCAGGATCTAAACCAATGTTGAATTGATCTTCCCAGCGGAATTCAAAACGCGCTTTAGACATCGCATTATCACGCGCCTGCGCACCAGGGTGCCCTTTGGCTAAATCTGCCGCATGCGCTGCAATTTTATAGGTCACAATGCCTTCGCGGACGTCTTGCTTATTTGGCAGACCCAAATGCTCTTTTTGCGTCACATAACAAAGCATCGCGCAACCATACCAACCAATATTGGCCGCGCCAATGGCTGAAGTGATATGATCATAACCTGGAGCAATATCCGTTGTGAGCGGGCCTAGTGTATAAAACGGTGCTTCACCACATTCCTCAAGTTGCTTTTCCATATTCACTTTAATCATGTGAAGTGGAACGTGCCCTGGACCTTCAATCATGGTTTGTACATCATGCTTCCATGCAATTTTGGTCAATTCACCTAGCGTTTCAAGCTCACCAAATTGGGCGGCATCATTCGCATCATAAATTGATCCAGGTCTTAAACCATCACCCAGTGAAAATGAGACGTCATACGCTTTCATAATTTCGCAAATTTCTTCAAAATGCGTGTATAAGAAACTTTCCGTGTGATGTGCAAGACACCATTTCGCCATAATCGAGCCGCCGCGCGACACGATGCCTGTCATGCGCTTTGCCGTCAATGGAACGTGATGCAGACGGACCCCTGCGTGAATAGTAAAATAATCCACGCCCTGCTCTGCTTGTTCAATTAATGTATCGCGAAAGATTTCCCATGTTAAATCTTCGGCTTTGCCATTCACTTTTTCAAGCGCTTGATAAATAGGAACGGTACCAATAGGCACAGGTGAATTACGCAAAATCCATTCACGTGTTTCATGGATGTTTTTACCGGTTGATAAATCCATAATGGTGTCACCACCCCAGCGAATTCCCCAAAGCATTTTTTCGACTTCTTCTTCGATAGACGAGGTGACCGCTGAATTTCCTAAATTACCGTTAATTTTCACGAGAAAATTACGACCAATAATCATCGGCTCAAGTTCTGGATGATTAATATTGCAAGGAATAATAGCTCGTCCACGCGCCACTTCTGAGCGAACAAATTCCGCCGTAATGACATCGGGTATTGATGCACCAAACGAATCACCAGGATGTTGATCTTTCCATAGTTCGCGCATTTCTTCCATTTTTTGGTTTTCGCGAATGGCAATAAACTCCATTTCTGGCGTGATAATCCCTTGACGCGCATAGTACATTTGCGACACGTTCTTACCCGCTTTTGCACGACGCGGTTTGCGCACTAATTCAAAACGTAATTCATCTAAACTTTTGTCGGCTAAACGCTCTTGACCGTATTTTGAACTTAAATTTTCTAGCTCTTCCGTGTCATCACGCTCTAAAATCCATGCAGCACGCATCGCTTTTAGGCCTTTTTTCAAATCCACCTCTACATTAGGATCTGTATACACACCGGAGGTATCGTAAACATAAATCGGTGCATTTTTTTCAACAGCACCAAAATGGACGGGCGTATCTGATAGCGTAATTTTACGCATAGGCACTTGAATATCAGGACGTGAACCTTCTACATAGATTTTTTCAGAAGCAGGATAGGAATCAATCTTGATATTGCTTGCTGCTGTATTTGAGTCTGCGCTCATGGATAAAACTCCAAAATAAAAAAACAAAAAAGCGCAGGAAGTATTGATTAGGCTTTCCTACGCTGGTATTAACCAGTTCAGGTGCAAAGGGTTTAATCTCAGCTTTGTCAAAAAAAACAAAGCACCCCTAGCCGGATTGATGAAGGTAAATTATAGGATAATTAGACGAATTGCAAACCTATATGCAAATTACAAACTATTGCGGATGGCATCAACCATTTCATTGGTAAGCACTTGACGTCGATGATCGAGAATAACCCCATCCATTTGCTGTGCAAATACGACGATAGTGTGAACGTAATCGTTAAACGCCGCTATGCGGTCTTCAAGCACGTCAATTTGCATAAAGAATACAATACCTGGGCAATAGAATTCTTCAATATTATCATGGGGAAAAGTCCCTGGCTCAAGCATACAAGCCGCACCAAATTGCACGAATCTATTTTCATCAATGCGTTCAAAAATCTGCATGCTGCCGTATTCTAAGCCTAAATTTTCCATAACATGGAAAATATCCGCACCATTAAAATCTTCATTGCCTTTGGTGATAACGCTAAATTGGATAATGGAAGGTGCGACAGCAGGTCTTTGTGGTGGGTCAAAATCAATTTCTTCGTGTGCGTGCACAACAGGCGACACTTTCGCATGTGTTTTTTCCACATCAACTTTTACCTGATGCGTAGATAAAGGTTGTGTCTTAGTCGATTTCTCTGATGATTTAGAATGCGTTGACTGAAATACATCGACAATTTGTGTCGCTAAAGTTTTCTTTGCGTTTGACGGTATTTTTTTATCATGTGGCAAATCATCAATATACGCACCATCTAATTCATCGAAATCATCGTCGAAATCATCGTCAAAGTCGTCACTATAGAAATCTTCTTCATCTTCACGTGCTTGCTTATCTTTGAGGTAGGCCGAAATAATCATGCTCACCATAATAATCAGGCCTGTACCAATAATTGCAATGCGTAATAATTCTTTATCCATCCACTTTCTACCAAGTCTGTGCACTGTAAATAGTAATTTTTATCACATAATTAACCTCTTTATGTGTTTTCTACCCTCTATTGTAACCGCATTATTCAAAATAATTAAAAAGTTGAATACACACCAATTTTGATTTTGCTATAAAAGCCCCTAATCTTTTATAATAACCATTTTCGTAATACACCTAAAGATAACGCTATTTTTGGGTTTTAGGGTTGTTGCGTTATGAATATTTCATTGCTTGCATTAGAATGCTAACCAAAGATAAATTTTAATTCAAGGCAGGAAAAGCCTAAAAATTAGAGTTAAACTATCTTTGAAGACTCATTTTCACAGCCAGTTAGGCCATTGTAAATTGTTAGGATATTAAATGACAGCGCCATCAAGTACACAAAAAATGAACACCCTCGAAACCTTTGAAAATCCAAACCCGCATCGTGATTATACCATTCGCATAGATTCACCCGAATTTACATGCCTTTGCCCTAAAACAGGCCAGCCTGATTTTGCCACTATTCACCTCGAATATGTACCTGATAAGGTGTGCGTTGAGCTAAAATCACTCAAATTATATATCTGGGCATTTCGTGAACAAGGCGCATTTCATGAAGCCATCACAAATGAAATTTTAAATGATCTCGTGGAAGTCACCTCACCTAAATTTATGCGCATTCGTGCTGTATTTAACGTACGCGGAGGAGTTTACACCACCGTTGTCGTAGAGCACCGCAATCCCACATGGGTTGCACCAACCCCTATCACTTTACCGTAAATACTTAAATTATGGAAAAACCGCCTACCTTTGCAGTTGCATTAAAATACGAAAAAGACAAGCAAGATGCCCCTGTTGTGACGGCAAAAGGTGCGCGGTTAATTGCCGATCAAATTTTAAAAGTGGCAGGTGAGCATGATATTCCACTTTATCACGACGCGGAATTAGTCAATTTATTATCTCAAGTTCCTATCGGGGATGAAATCCCACAAGAACTCTATCTTGCTGTCGCTGAAGTTCTCGCCTTTACCTATGCTTTAAATGGTAAATCGCTCACTGAATAATCCAATCCTAAATAGCCTACATGACATTAAAAAATACATTCGTTGCTCTCTCACAAACCATTTTGCCTCACCATGCGCTCTCTGTATTGGTAAGTAAATTTACACATAGCGAACATGTCGCGTGGAAAAATTTTCTCACAAACAAAATTATTTCACATTATGGCGTGAATATGGACGAGGCATTAACGCAAGATTTAAGTGAATTTAAAAGTTTCAATGCATTTTTTACACGTGAACTTAAGCCTCAAACAAGACCTCTAACTACCGATATTGGCGCCATTGCCAGTCCAGCTGATGGTGTGGTAAGTCAATCAGGTCCTATTACACAAGGCGATATTTTTCAAGCAAAAGGAAAAAGCTTTACCGCAGCGCAATTACTTGGTGATGAGCAGCTGGCAGAAAAATTTAATGATGGCATGTTTACCACCATTTATTTATCCCCAAAAGATTATCATCGTTTGCACATGCCAATGACTGGCACACTGCGTGAGATGATTCATATCCCTGGACGTCTATTTAGTGTCAATACGGCAACCACTAATGCCGTTCCCCGTCTATTTGCAAGAAATGAGCGTGTCGTGGCTATATTCGATACGGAAATTGGTCAAATGGCCTTAGTGCTGGTGGGTGCTATTTTTGTTTCGAGTATTGAAACGGTTTGGCATGGTATTGTTACCCCCCCAACCATCAAAACAATACGAACATGGAAATATGAAAGCAATGCTCCAACACTCAAAATCGGTGAAGAAATGGGGCGTTTTAATATGGGATCAACCATCATTGTCTTATTTGAAAAAGATAAAATGTCCTGGAATGAGGATTTTACTGCTGAAAAAGCGGTCAACATGGGTGAAAAAATTGGCCAGTTTTAATCAATACGTTTGCGTTCTTTATTTCTTAGCTCTTTGATACCTATGGTCACAAAAAGCAAATTCATATCACAACTTAACGGTGACATAGCGAGTGTGTCGGTTTAAGTATGCTTTGCTTATGTGGAAATTTCATTCAAAAATCACTGCGCACTTTGTACATTACCACAGTAATAGCATGCTTTTTATTCATCACTCCTGTCTATGCGGAATCCGCAGAAATTGACCGCGGATTAAAAATTAAAATTGCTTATTTGTACCATTTTTCTCAATTTACGCAATGGGAAAAACCCTTAACAACGCTGAATTATTGTGTTTTTAATGATATTGCCATTAGTGAATTACTCAAAACGACATTTATTGACAAAAAATCCAGTGGTACGGTAAAACTTGCCGTACACGACATCACGGATCGTGATGACTTGAGTATTTGCCAAATTATTTTTTTTCCGCACCCCGCCTCAAAAGAAATATTAAAATCAATTTACCACAAACCCATACTCTCAGTCGGTGTGCAGAAAGATTTTATCGATCTCGGCGGCATTATATTTTTATTTGAAGAAGATCAAAAAATTCATTTCTTTATTAATAATAACGATGCTCAAGAAGCGAATTTGAAAATGAACTCGCAATTACTTGCCTTATCAAGGTTGCCACCGCAATGATGCTGAAAAATAAAACGATTAAATTCAAACTCATCTTCATTACAGCGTTAAGTAGCGGTATTGCGTTGCTTGTTTTTAGTATTATTTTATTTGCTTATGAAATAACGTTTGTTAAACGCGATTTAATTGAAAATATTCAAATTCAAAGCGATATTATCAGCGAAAACAGCTTAGCCTCATTAGCTTTTATGGACAATGTCAGTGCGGAGCGAACACTGCAAGCACTTAAATACAATACAGATGTCGTTTATGCTGGGCTTTACGATAACAATTTAAAACTTTTAGCCGAATATAAAAACGCACGACTGCAAGATAATGTCATCGTATTAGCTGAAGAATTAGCTTCAACACCGACTTTCATCAGCACCAAAGAATATGCACAAATCATAACCCCTATTAAACTCAATGGTGAATTACTCGGACATGTCGTTTTACGCTCAAACTTTGATTCACTGAATAAAAAATTACATCATTATATTATTATCCTATTGGGTTTATTCGCCTTAGCATTTCTTATTGCATTATATTTATCCTCGCAATTACAACGTGTCATAACGCGACCTATTCTCTATTTTGCAAATTTCATTCATGATGTGACTGACTCGAGAATCCATAACACCAAAGCAGTGAAAGAATCTGAAGATGAACTAGGGCATTTAATTGATGCGTTCAATATCATGCTTGAACAACTTAATTTAAGTTTTAAAACACGTGATGATGCGCAGCGCGCACTCTCTCATCACTTAAACCATCTTCAAGAAATTATTCATGATCAAACGCTTGATTTACAGAAATCATTAGATATCGCCGATAATGCAAACCGTTCTAAATCGGATTTTCTAGCGAATATGAGTCATGAAATTCGAACACCTATGAATGCCATTGTTGGGATGACGCATTTAGTAAAATCGACCCAATTAAGCGAAAAACAACGCTACTATATTAATAAAATTGATATTTCAACGCAGATTTTGATGTCAATTATCAATGACATTTTAGATTATTCTAAAATTGAATCCGGAAAAATGCTGCTGGACAATACCGTTTTTTTACTTGATGATTTAATGGTATACGTGATTGATTCTGTTTCAATCAAAGCACAGCAGAAACAGATTGAATTATCATTTATCATTGGAAATAATGTCCCTCGTCACTTGGTTGGCGATTCATTGCGTTTAGGACAGATTTTACTCAATCTTGTGAGTAATGCGGTGAAATTCACCGAAACGGGGGATATACTCGTCAAGATTGAACTCAACAATCAAATTGAAAATCGTGTTGATCTGCATTTTTCGGTGAGCGATACAGGAATTGGTTTAAGTCCGCAGCAAATTGATCTCCTATTTCAACCCTTCTCGCAAGCCGATAGCTCAATTACACGAAAATACGGTGGCACAGGACTTGGGTTAAGTATTTGTAAACAACTCGCGGGACTGATGAATTCAGAAATACATATCACAAGCACCGAAGGAAAAGGCAGCGTCTTTAGCTTCGATTTGATTTTATCGATTGCACCTGAAAAATTGATGGATACAAATTCTATGATAAAACACACCGACACAACGAGTCCGCATTATAAACATCAACGAGTTTTATTAGTCGAAGATAATGAAATTAACCGTGAGGTCGCAATAGAGTTATTAACCTCGATGGATTTGGAAGTAATCATTGCTAGCAACGGCCAAGAAGGCTTAGAATTAGCCAAGAATAAGCATTTTGATTTAATTTTAATGGATATCCAAATGCCTGTAATGGATGGCATAACCGCAACACAGCTCATTCGTGCTGAAAAATCATTGCAATCCATTCCCATTATTGCCATGACCGCGAATGCACTGACAAGCGATTATGAGAAAAGTATTGCCGCAGGCATGAATGATCACTTAAGCAAACCTATTGAAATGGAAAAGTTGATTACGACGCTCAATCGTTGGCTACGTATTGACATAAGCATGAAAAATGTACCAAAAGTGCATAATACCTCTTTTCCTAATACATTAGAGCCGTTTAATTTGGAAAGAGCAGCTCAATTAACCAATGAGAATAACGAACTGCTGCATCATTTACTCCTTAGCTTTGCTAAACGTTATCAAAATGCGCCTAAACAATTACGAGAATTCATTGATACGAAAAATTTTACCGAAATTGAACATTTAGCCCATTCAATCAAAGGTGTTGCCGGCACATTGGCTGCGCAAGAATTAAAAGAAGCCGCTTCAGCGCTTGAAATTGCGGTTCGCAATCTTCGCTACGACGAAATAGAAGATTTAGTTAATCGCTTAGTGATTGAATTAAATCCCGCTATTCAAGCCACAAAAAGCCTACCTGCACTCCCTGGCGTCGTGAAAGAAACGGATATGAATTTATCAGTAAATGAACTCAATGTGTTGCTTACTGAATTTAGAGCGGCATTAAACACAAAGCAATTAAAGGCACTTGAAATCTTTTCTAAGCTCGAACCCTATTTGCTGCAACACGGACTCCGTCAAGAAGTTCAAGAGTTCAATGATTGCTTAGACAAGTTAGACTTTCAAAGTGCACTACCTATTTTGGATCGTTGCTTGCTTTCATCAAAGGAGAAATAAATGAGTCCACTTCCAACTGCTCGTCTGTTGATTGTCGATGACGACCCCAATAATGTCCGTTTATTGGCGAGTATTTTTGATCAAGATTACGATATTTTGTTTGCCTTGAACGGCCTAGAAGCAATCGATATCAGTTTACGTGAGCGTCCGGATTTAATCATACTAGATGTGATGATGCCGGATTTAGACGGTTATACTGTTTGTAAAACCATCAAAAATCACCCACACACAAAAGATATTCCCATTGTTTTTTTGACCGCGCACTGTGATGCTGAGGAAGAAATTCGAGGCCTCGAAATGGGCGCGGCTGATTTCATCAGTAAACCGTTTTATCCGAAAATTGTAAAAATTCGCGTCAGTAATCAAATCGAACTCAAATACGCACGGGAAAAACTGACAAAACTGGCCATTACGGATGGATTAACGGGTATTGCAAATCGCCGGTACTTTGATGATCAACTTGCTCATGAATGGACACGTGCTCGCCGTTTAAACCAAACACTCGCTATTGCCATGATTGATGTGGATTGGTTTAAAAAGTACAACGATCATTATGGACATCAAGGAGGGGATGATTGTTTGCGACAGGTTGCCAATGTACTATCGAATGTAGCAAAGCGTGACAGCGATTTTGTTGCACGATATGGTGGTGAAGAGTTTGCGATTATTTTACCTATGACTCAAGCTGAAAATGCGCTAGAACTCTCAAAAAACATTTGCCTAGCACTGAGTAATTTAGAGTTACCCCATGCGCTATCTGATTTTGGCCATGTCACATTGAGTGTGGGTGTTGCTGTGGGTTGCCCAAAACAGAACACCACACCACATAATTTGTTAGTAAATGCAGATAAAGCACTTTACACCGCTAAGGAGAAAGGTCGTAACCGAGCGGTGTTATTTGTAGAAACCTGATAAATTAATGGACTTTTAACGCGTTGATAATAGCTTCATAATCTAACTCGTGCGCTAATTCAGGTGCGAGTTGGGTGTAGATAACTTTATCGTGTTCATCAATGACAACAACAGCACGTGCAGTTAAACCCGCGAGCGCACCATCAACAATGTCAACGCCATAATCACTGCCAAACGAACTTCTAAACGACGACAACGCTTCAACACCGTCTAGTCCTTCCGTATCACAAAAACGACATTGCGCAAAGGGTAAATCCGCTGACACCACCAAAATAACTGTATTATCAAAACTCGACGCTTTTTGATTGAACTTACGCGCCGATGCCGCGCATGTAGGGGTGTCTAAACTGGGTACAATCGATAAAATCTTCCGTTTTCCTGCATACGTTTGCAGTGTCACATCTTCCAATTCATTATTGGCTAGGGAAAATGCAGGTGCGTCACTGCCGACAATGGGGAGTTCACCACATGTGGTCACAGGATGGTTTTGAAAAGTAATGATTGCCATAAATAAAAAGTTCCTTAAAATTTAAAATTAAGCTGTAACAAATTTTAGCCCAATAATGAGTAATAACAATGCCAAGATAGGACGTAAAAGTTTTTCAGGTAATTTTGCACTCAAATGACTGCCTAGCCAAATACCTGGAACGGATCCGACAAGTAAACTACTTAAAAGCACAAAATCGACATTACCCAGCATCCAATGACCAAATCCCGCGACAGCAGTGAGTGGAATTGCATGCGCTAAATCCGTACCAACGACTTTAACGGTTAACATTCTAGGATACAAAAACAATAAAGCAACTGTACCCAATGCGCCCGCACCAACAGAGGTTAATGTAACAAGAACGCCCAGCACAGCCCCCGTCAAAACAGTGGCTGGAATTTGCCAACGATCAAAACGGCCACGCTGAATTTCATCGATTTTTTCTTCTTTTGCCAACTCAATTTCTATTTCATCGTCGACTTCAAGCACAATACTGACATTATTTTTTTCACTTCGACGAATTAAAATGCTGCGCACCAGAATTGAAAGAGCCGTTAATAATAAGGCAACGCCCAATGTCACGGTAATCATGCCCGTGGTTTCTTTACCAATACTCGCTAAATGCTGCAAAATATAAAGTGTCGCCACCGCAAAGGGCAAACTACCCACAGAAAGCCATCTAACAACCCGCCAATCAACCGAACTGTGTTTGGTGTGATGTACCCAAACACCTGTCGTTTTAGTTAACGCTGCAAAGAGCAAATCCGTTCCTACAGCCGTTGCAGGCTTAAAACCAAAGAGAAACACTAAAAGTGGCGTCATCAATGAACCTCCACCGACACCAGTGAGTCCCACTAATATACCTACCAATAAACCCGAAACTGCATAGCCTAAATTTAATGTAAACACTAACGTGATGGGCGTAACTAACGCATTTGAAATGATACCGCTTAAATCCATATTCTTTATCCAAATTTTTATTATTTTAAAATCTCAACATTCGCTAAATAGTAGAGAAATAATCCTATTTAATAAAATGCTATTTTTAGATAACCATATCTAAAAATAGCATATAGCTATATCACAATGGTGGAAATTCCTTTTAACTTTTCGCCATTCCAATGTGCAATCGCCCATGCTAAAACGTCGTCAACTGGCGCACGCGCTAATTCGAGAGGGGGATTTTGCTTGAGCCAAATAAGTAATTGAAACAAGACTTCACTAGGTGCGTGTATATTAACAGCGCCTGCAAGAGTGGTTTTACTGAGTTTTTTACCACTTTTATCCACTAACACCGGAACATGACAATAATTGGGCGTCGACAGATTAAGACAATGCGCTAAATACAGTTGCTTTGGCGTTTCATTGAGTAAATCGATTCCACGCACCACATCGGTAATCTGCTGGCGTGTATCATCCACTACAACCGCAAATTGATAGGCAATAATGGTATCTTTGCGCTTTAGAATATAATCACCATAGTGCATGGCGACATTTTGAATGATGTGACCTTGAAGTTTGTCAGTAAAGCTAAGGTCTTGCTTCTCAACAAGCAAACGCAGGGAATGAGGCGTATCAGGAGAAATTATTGCATGGCGGCAAGTCTGTGCATAGACTTGAGAAAGATTTTTTCGAGAACAGACGCAGCGATACACTTTATTTTGTGCGATTAAATCAGCGAGTATTTCTTCATATTCGCTAATGTGTAAACGTTGATAATCAACTTGCCCATCCCAATGTAACCCGAGTGCCTCAAGCGTATGCAAAATAGCACTATCAGCCCCTTTTACATTCCGAGGTATATCTAAGTCATCAAAACGCAGTTTCCATAAACCACCGCAAGCACGAGCCTCTAAAAAACTAGCAAGAGCAGTATACACGGAACCTAAATGAAGCTGACCGGTCGGTGACGGTGCAAACCGACCGATATAGCTTGGTGTCAAAATAGGTTTAACTACCCCATTTGTCTTTCGCGAATTTCATCTAACGTTTTGCAATCAATGCACTGTGTTGCCGTTGGACGCGCTTCTAAGCGACGAATACCAATTTCAACACCACAGGTTTCACAGTAACCGTAATCACCTGAATCAATATCACTGAGCGCATCTTCGATTTTTTTAATTAAACGACGCTCACGATCACGTGTACGTAACTCTAAACTAAATTCAGATTCTTGCGTAGCACGATCATTGGGGTCAGGAAAGTTAGATGCTTCGTCTTGCATATGCATAACGGTGCGATCAACTTCTTGCATTAATTCTTTTTTCCAGTTTTTTAAAATCACCTCAAAATGTTTCAATTGAGTGTCATTCATATATTCTTCGCCGTCTTTTTCTTCGTACGGCACAAAACTAAACGGGGATGCGTGCGCTTTCACACTATTGGTCATTCATGACTCCTAAAGACAGTTTTAAAACCGCGCATTTTTAGCAGAATAGTGCTAAGTAAGCAAGTTAAAAGAATAAAAACACCTATTCTGCGCGATAATCATGCGTTAGATTACGTTCAACGATGACGATTTTCATCTAAACAGCAAAACTTTCACCACAACCGCACATGGCTTTCACGTTGGGATTATTAAATTTAAAAGCAGCGTTTAAACCCTCTTTTCGATAATCAATTTCGATACCATTTAAAAATGGTAAATCGTTTTCACTAACTACAATTTTGGTGCCTAATGGCTCAAAAATTTGATCTACATCCTCAAGCGTATCTACATAATCCAAAACGTAAGCAAAACCTGAACATCCCGATTTTTTCACGCCAAGACGAAGGCCTAAACCTTTGCCACGTTTTTCTAATTGCTGAGTAATTTGCTGCGCCGCACTTTGTGTCAATAAAATAGACATGTTTAATTCCCTAAAGAATGAATAATTTCAACAAATTTTAAAATTTCGTCTGCTGTATTATGGTGACTCAAACTCACTCGAAGCGCAGTTTGAGCTTTTTCGGGAACCATTCCCATGGCAAGCAAAACGGGACTCGGTTCAGTCGCCTCACTAGCACAAGCACTGCCACTTGAAACAGCAATGCCAAGTTGATCTAATTTAAGAAGTACCCACTCGCCATCAATACTATCGAGTCCAAATAAAACCGTATTAGGTAATCGCTGCGTATGCGTTGAAAACAGTGTCACACGGGCATTTTTGCTCAGTTCCCCTTCTAAGAGTGACCGTAAAGCTAACACTTTGTCGTGTCTTTCATTCAACTCACGCTTAGCGAGTTCAGCCGCCTTGCCAAAACCGACAATAACGGCCACATTTTCAGTACCTGAGCGCAAATCCTGTTCTTGTCCACCACCAACAATTAAGGCATGAGGTGGGGTTGATTTATCAAAAATCAATGCACCGCAACCTTTAGGGCCATAAATTTTATGACTTGAAATG
>CAJBJW010000238.1 GCA_903953455.1 uncultured Pseudomonadota bacterium
ACTGAACCATCCGTTTTCAATGCAGCAAAAGCATCTTTTGTTGAGAAAATTTTATCAACATGGGTAAGATCAACATCCAAACTACTTCCACCAGAATTTGAATCACCCCATATAACCACTGAACCATCATTTTTTAAAGCAGCAAACGCATAATTATTTGAATAAATCTCTTTAACGTCAGTTATCGAACTTACTGAACCTCCTTTATCTGCATTTCCCCATGCGATTACTTTGCCATCAATTGTTAACGCTGCAAAAGCACTTTCTGTGGATGAAATTGTTTTAACATTCGTCATATTTGGCGTGTTAATTGGAGAATTGTTACCATCTGTCCCCCAAGAAACCACCGAACCATCATTTTTCAATGCAGCAAAAGCATAACCTGATGAGAAAATTTGTTTTACATTGTTGAGTTTACTAGCAATGTTTACAATTGAACCACCATTTTGTGGATCTCCCCAAGCAACAACAGAGCCGTCACTTTTTATAGCTGCAAAAGCAGAATAATTTTGAATTTCATTGTAGGGTTTGTCTTTCGACGTTACCGTCAGTTGATAAGCCATTTTTGTATCCTCGAAATAGTATTTTGGCGTGAATTGAATTACATCAACTCGCGACTATAGCTAACGCCTATTTGAGAAGCAAAGGAGGAATGTCAGAAATGTGACGCAGTTCACACTTTTTGGTGAAACTATTTTTTTAGCGGGGAAATAAAAAATAAACGGTGAATTTTGGGCAAAAAAAACGCCGTTTAAAAACGGCGTTTTTTAGTTTTATTCGCCTTCTTTTTTGAAGGCTTCGTCTTCATTCCAAATGGGATTTTTCAAATCATCTTCATGAAGTTTCACGGCATCATCAGGGTAAATGTGCCAGAATGATTTATCAATATTCGCGTTGCAGTAGTTTTCTTTTGTACCGTGTGTGAACGGGCACCAGAAGTTTTCAACTAATTTCACTAAATACGAATGCCATTCAAACAAACCTACGCTCACAGGGCAATACCATGTGCAATTGAGCATCCAAAAGGTTTTCGATTGCGATGTACTGGCTTTAAATGAACCATCCATCGTAATTTGAGTTTTCATGTCATAGCGATGTGTTTCACGCGCTGGTAAATAATCTTTTAATGTTTTTACATCTTTCGCGCCCATCATCAATAAATGGTAATACGAGAGATACGCGCTTAAAAATATAAAAGGCAATGTCAGAATGGGTAAATAAATAAACACCATACCAATCGCACGCACCCAAACGGGCATCGTTTTATAGTTTTTTCCAATCTCAACACGATTAGAAACGCATGAATCACAAGCTTTCATCTGTTTTCCTTAAAATAATAGGTTAGCGAACCTTATTCTTCGCCATGAAATAATTGATAAATACTCAAACACCCTGCGCAACAGAAACATTTGTCACCTTGCGGGGTTTTCAGTAAAAAATCATGAATCTTTACAGGCAAACCACAAAGCGGGCATGCGGTTTGTTGCTGATCTTTTTTTACAGACATTTAGCGTTTATTACCGTTTAAACGAATCCAATCTTCTTGTTGCACACGCGGTGCAAACTCAATTTTTTCAGCGTAAGCGCAAATAACACTATCCGCTTGCTCAGCCAAAATTCCAGACAATACTAATGCCCCATTTTCCTTCACCAGCTCACAAATAGAACGGGATAAATCAATTAAGGGTTTTGCTAAAATATTAGCTAGCACGACATCCGCTTTAAATGGCGTGAAATCGTCAGGCAAAAAAGCATGAATTTTATCCGCCACATTATTTTTAATTGCATTATCGTGCGTAGCGGTTAAGGCTTGAGGATCAATATCAACGCAGTAAGCCACTTTTGCACCGAGCAAAATCGCCGCAACCGCTAAAATCCCCGAACCACAACCGTAATCAATGACTGTTTTGCCCTCTAAATCTGCACCCGCCAGCCACTCTAAACATAACGCGGTAGTTGGATGCGTTCCCGTCCCAAACGCTAATCCAGGATCAAGTGTTAAGCACACTGTCCCTTCTTCGCATTGTTCTTGGCCGGTTGGACACACCCAAAGACGCTGCGCAAATTTCATAGGATGATAAAACTCCATCCATGCACGCTCCCATACTTGATCGTCAATATACTCATACTGCCAATCGTCGAGTGCGTGATGCTGAAACTTTTTATTGATCGCGCTTTGAACCGCGTCCATTTCAACCTCTAATTCATACAGCGCCACCACTTGCGTGTTGGTCCAAATTTTGGTTTCGCCAATGCGCGGTTCATAAACAGGCTCATCCTGCGCATCTAAATAAGTCACTGACACCGCGCCTAAATGCGTAAAGTAATTAGCCACTTTAGGCGCAGATTTTTCAGTTGTTGTCACCGTTAACTGATGCCAAGGCATTTAGTAAATACCCAACTTTTTCTCTAAATAATGGATATTTTGACCACCCACCGCAAACGCATTATCCGTCATAATGTCGTGTTGGAGCGGAATATTGGTTTTTATGCCATCAATAATGATTTCATTGAGCGCGGTATTCATTCGCGCGATAGCACTTTCGCGCGTTTCACCATGCGCAATTAACTTACCAATCATTGAATCATAATAGGGTGGCACTTTGTAGCCGTTGTAAATATGTGTTTCACAACGAATACCAGGACCTCCAGGCATGTGGAACTGTTCAATCACACCCGGACACGGCATAAATGTGCGTGGATCTTCCGCATTTAAGCGACATTCAATGGCATGACCTTGAATTTTCACTTGATCTTGCGTCATGGATAATCTTTCACCAGCCGCAATGCGCAACTGTTCTTTGACGATATCAAAACCCGTCACCATTTCAGTCACAGGATGCTCAACTTGAACGCGTGTATTCATTTCGATGAAATAAAATTCCCCTTTTTCATACAAAAATTCAAATGTCCCTGCGCCACGATAGCCAATGTCAATACACGCTTTGGCGCAACGCTCACCGATAAATTTACGTTGTGCTTCAGTAATAAAAGGTGCGGGTGCTTCTTCAACAACTTTCTGATGACGACGTTGCATTGAACAATCGCGCTCACCTAAATGAATGGCATTGCCGTATGAATCCGCCATGACTTGAAATTCGATATGACGTGGATCTTCAAGGAATTTTTCCATGTAAACGGTTGGATTCCCAAATGCACTGCCTGCTTCCGCTTTCGTCATTTCAATTGCGTTAATCAAAGCGGCTTCTGTGTGAACAGTTCGCATACCGCGACCGCCACCACCACCTGCTGCTTTAATAATGACTGGATAGCCAATCTCTTGAGCGAGTTTTAAATTCTTTTTAGGATCATCTGACAGCGGATCATTATTGCCGGGTACACAAGGAATACCCGCGATAATCATGGCGTTTTTAGCCGAAATTTTATCACCCATCATGCGAATCGTTTCCGCTTTAGGGCCGATGAAAACAAAGCCACTTTGCTCTACTTTCTCTGCAAAATCGGCATTTTCAGACAAAAACCCATAACCGGGATGAATAGCTTGCGCATCGGTGACTTCGGCTGCGCTGATGATTGCTGGAATATTTAAATAACTCTCAGACGACGCCGCAGGGCCAATACAAACAGATTCGTCCGCCAAGCGAACGTGTTTTAAATCACGATCCGCTTCAGAATGAACTGCAACCACTTTTACACCTAATTCGCGACACGCTCGCAACACACGCAAAGCAATTTCACCGCGATTGGCGATGACAATTTTATCAAACATAACGCCTCGCTAATTATTCAATAATGAATAAAGGCTGACCATATTCAACAGGTTCAGCATTTTCCACCAAAATTTGGGTAATAACACCGCTTTTATCGGCTTCAATTTGATTCAAAATTTTCATCGCTTCAATTAAGCACAGCGTATCACCTACTTGTACCGTTTTACCAATGGTCACAAATTCTTTACTCCCAGGTGACGCGCTGCGATAGAACGTACCGACCATTGGTGATTTCATCACATGGCCTTTAATCTCTGCAGGTGCAGGCGCTGCGTCACTACTAGAGGCGGCAAC
>CAJBJW010000239.1 GCA_903953455.1 uncultured Pseudomonadota bacterium
AAATGATTCATCAAAAACTCTAATGGTAAATCCGGTTGTGAAATGCTTTCTTCAATGAATTCCTGCGATGTAATTTGTTGATAACGATCTGGATGTTTATTTTTTTGTGTTCGGATAATGTCATTGGGTAGCGCTAAACTGAGTTTGCCATGACCGCCCGCGCCAATCCCTAAGTAATCCCCAAATTGCCAATAATTGACATTATGCCTGCATTGCTTGCCGTGTAAACTGTAGGCTGAAACTTCATATTGCTCAAAATGATGCGCGGCTAAAATTTGCTGACAATGTTGCTGCGTTTGAAAAATGATGTCGTCAGAGGGCAGTGTGGGCGGGTAGCGATGAAAATAGGTATTGGGTTCAAGGGTTAATTGATAAAACGACAAATGCGTTGGCTCAAGTGCCATGGCAGTGAGAATGTCACGTTCGCTATGTGTTAAATTTGATTGAGGCAAGCCAAACATGAAATCCAAATTGAAATTTTCAAAGCCTACTTTATGCGCCATTTCAGCCGCTCGAATGGCTTCTTTTCCGCTATGAACGCGCCCAAGTTGCGAGAGTAGGTGATCATCAAAAGTTTGCACGCCAATAGATAAACGATTAATACCAATGGCGCGAAAATCGGCAAATTTTTCAAATTCAAAAGTCCCCGGATTGGCTTCAAGTGTAATTTCAATATTTTCTGCAAACGTTAATTGCGTTTGAATGCCACGCAGTAAATCATCGAGCGCTCGCGCTGAAAATAAACTCGGCGTGCCACCACCAATGAAAATAGTCTCAAGCGGGCGCGTAATCTCGTAACGCGCAATATCACGCGCTAAATCAGCGAGTAAGCAATCGACGTAATGTTTTTCAGGGAGCGCATCTTTGACGGCATGGGAATTAAAATCGCAATACGGGCATTTTTTTAAACACCACGGAATATGAATGTACAAACTAAGTGGTAACAAGGACAAATCATCAAGGTAGGTTTAGAATAGGCGCGAAGTGTAACACAAAATAGAGGAAGGCTTTATGCGCTTATTGCTAGTTGAAGATGATGAAATTTTAGGCGATGGTTTAGTGGCGGGACTAACCATGGAAGGCTACGCGGTAGATTGGCTGACAAATGGAAAGTTGGCTGATGAAGCGCTTCAAGTAAACAGCTATGAATTGATTGTTTTAGATTTGAATTTGCCTGATATGGACGGCATTAGCATTTTACGCGCATTGCGAGCACGTAAAAATGAAACACCTGTTCTCGTCTTAACGGCGAAAGATACGATTCCTGATCGCATTTTAGGGCTCGACAGCGGCGCGGATGATTTTGTGATTAAACCGTTTGATTTAAACGAAGTGTGTGCGCGTTTGCGGGCGCTTGCACGGCGCAATGAAGGGCGGAGCGCACCCACTATTGATCACGCTGGTATTATGCTTGATCCTGCGTCGCATCACGTGACGTTTCAAGGAGAAAAAGTCGAGTTATCTCAAAAAGAATTCGAAATTTTGAGCTTTTTAATGAGCAATATTGGGCGGGTAATTTCACGAGCGCGACTTGAGGAAAGTTTGTATTCGTGGAACTCTGATGTTGAAAGTAATACGGTGGAAGTCCATATTCATCATTTGCGCAAAAAGCTCGATGCGTCTGTCATTCGCACAGTGCGCGGCGTTGGCTATATTATTGACGCTGAGGAAGAGCTATGAATTATTCACTGCGTCGCTTGCTGCTCTTTACATTACTGAGTGCTTCCATGTGTATTTGGGGAGTGACGGCTTTTTTTACGTATAAAGTCACGCGTAATGAAGTGGCGAGTTTGTTTGATGCAGAGCTCGCGCAATCAGCCAAAGTGTTGCATAGTTTTATCGAAAGCTTAATTAAAGATGGGTCACTTTCTGCGCATTGGATGCAAACGCAAAATGATGATCAATTGCATGTGTATTCGCTCAAACGTAAAACGAATAAAAATCGTGCGTTTCAATTATTGGCTGATGAAGATAATAATTTACTGAGCTCCAATACGTTGCCAAACAGTTTAATTAGCAGTTTTGACGACAAAAATATTGATGATCAACTGTGGGGTGTCTTTGATGATCTATTACAAGAAAGTGCATTAGGGCATAAATATGAGCGAAAAATTGCCTTTCAATTATGGTCGAGAACAAATGGTGTCGTATTGCATTCAGACAGCGCACCCTTTTTTGCACTGTCTGCTTCAGATCATGGATTTAGTGAAACAACCATTGATGGTCACGTTTGGTATGTATTTAGTATTGCGAGTTCCAACGGGGAATATATTGTTCATGTTGGGCAAAAAGAGGAAATTCGCGCCCAATTAACCGATGAAATTTCATTACAGTTAGTCACCCAGTTTTTAGTGGGATTACCCATACTTGGTCTTGTCATTTGGTTTATTGTTGGCCATGCGCTAGCGCCACTCAATCGCCTTGAAATTGCGCTTTCACGGCGTGAAGCCAGTTATCTCAAGCCGTTGTCAATTAAGAAATTGCCTAATGAAATTGTGCCGATTGTGCATGAAATTAACACGTTATTCGTGCAGCTTGAGCAGGCTTTTGAGCATGAGCGGCAATTTACCGCTGACGCTGCGCATGAGTTGCGAACACCGCTAGCGGGACTGCTCACGCAGGCACAAGTGGCCATGCGAACGGCGGACGATACAGTGCGAAATCAAGCGCTAAAGCGTATTGAGCAAGCAGTGCATCGCATGAC
>CAJBJW010000240.1 GCA_903953455.1 uncultured Pseudomonadota bacterium
CCCCCCTTCAAAAAGGGGGAGAAAAAGCACCTGATTTTTTTAACAGTAAACGATGAAACACGTCCGCTAGAAATCCCAAATAAGCCCCCCCTTTTGAAGGGGGGTTGGGGGGGATTTGCTTTCATTTAAAAAGACCGTCCTTGTGTCAGACGCAGGGGCGGTTTTTTTATATGTTATAATCAACAACAAGAATTTTTCACGTATTATTATTAAACAATACAGGAATCCACAAGATGTTAACGGTAGGCATGATTGGATTGGGTGCTATGGGCGAGCACATGGCACGCAATTTGGCGAAAGCGGGATTTTTAAGCGCCCTCTACAATCGAACAACACAAAAAGCGGAAAAACTCGGACAAGAATTGAATATTAACGCGGCACATACCCCCGAAGCATTGGCCGCAAACGTTGATATTATTTGTTTATGCGTATCGCGCGATGAAGACGTAATGGAAATTATTCACGCCATAAAAAATACGATTCGCCCAAATAGCGTGGTCGTCGATATGTCAACGGTGAGCAATCATACCGCAAAAAAAGCCGCTGCCATTTTAGCCTGCGGTGATGTAGATTTTCTCGATGCACCCGTATCAGGTGGCGTTGAAGGGGCAAAATCAGGCAAATTAGCTATGATGGTAGGCGGTGATAGTGCTATTTTGGATAAAGTGCGCCCTATTTTGGCATCCATGGCAACACGTATTGTCCACATTGGTCCAACTGGCTCAGGGCAAGCCACAAAAGCCGTTAATCAAATTATGGCTGCAGGTATCAATCAAGCCGTCACCGAAGCACTCACTTTTGCAAAGGCGCAGCAATTGCCAATGGATCAAATAATTGATGTCATTTCAGGTGGCGCTGCAAGTAGTTGGTTTTTGCAAAATCGGGGATTATCCATGACAGAAAATCACTATCCTGCCGGTTTTAAAGTGGCTCTACATCAAAAAGATTTAGACATTTGCTTGCAAATGGGACGCGACAGTGAGGTCTCTTTGCCGCTCACTTCGCAAACACGCGATGACTACGCACAACTTATTGCACAAGGATTGGGCGAATGTGATATTTCCGCGCTGTATAGTTTGAAAAAAAATTTAATAACAAATTAACGATTGCAATGCCCCTACGCCTTTTAACCCGTGGCAAAATGCATTAAACTAAGCGAAGAAAGTAACTTTTTCTGCTACTTTTCCTTTTTTAAAAAACAAAAATAACAGATTATCAGTCGCTAAACTGATATTGCAATCGCTTAAATGCGCATTAGGATCATTATATTACATGAACAAAGTCAACATTAACGTCGCATTAGTTCGACTGTTTCAATTTATCGTTTTCGTCTTATTCACGTTCATCGTGATAGTTTATTTTTCAGCCATGGTCATTTTGCCTTTAGACGCTATTGTGATGATCACTAAATTCTTATCACTATTTGGCATAGGCGATATTTTTGGTGCGCTAATCGCTATTCCAGTGGTGGGATACTTAGTGATGGTGGATTACAAAATGCCAGAATTGCATGGTTTAGTTATTGAAATTGGCGTGGATTTCATCACAACGGGTAAAAACCGCATTGATGCCTTCAATAAAATCATCGACTCGCTAAAAGCTTAAGACACAAAACATCAACAAAAAACCGCCTCGAATGCAAATGACAGGCGGTTTTTTTATCGCTAAATTTTATTAAGAGACTGCTTATGAATACACATCCAACATTATTAAAAGCACTAGATAGTGTGCTTGTTATCGTCGATATGCAAACCACCCTATCATCCGTCATGCCTGAAAATGAAGCTCAGTCCATGCACGAAAACACCCTAAGCTTACTTGAAGCCGCCAAAAAATTAAGTATTCCTGTTTTAATCACCGAACAATACCCACAAGGCCTAGGACATACCGAAATTCAAATTAATGACGCCCTGCCCGATGACGCTCAGCTTTTTGATAAAACCGCTTTTTCATGCTGCGGCGCTAGTGGTTTTATGCCCACTTTAGAAAAAACCGGGCGCAAACAAATTATTCTTGTCGGACAAGAAGCGCACGTTTGCATTATGCAAACTGCACTTGATTTGACCGCGCAGGATTATCAAGTTCACGTGGTTGAAGATGCCATTTGTGCACGTAAAACAGAACACAAATTTTTTGCGTTGCAACGGTTGCAATCGCAAAACATCATCATTACCAATTATGAATCCGTCTTATTTGAATGGTTGCGAGATGCAAGTCACCCCGACTTCAGAGCCATTTCAGGCTTGCTGCGTTAAGGGGAAAAGTGATGACATTAGCTGAATTTATAACTCACATTCAAAACGAAACACCGGTTGATTTTTCTCAAACGATTGCCGTGATTTCAGAAAACTATCAATATGAACCAACTGCATTTCGCAATGGAAACACAGAAAACGCTGTAGGACAAAATGAAGGCTCATGCAAAATTTTTGCTTTTGCAAAGTTGAATGACTTAACCGAAAACCAAACACTAGCGTGTTTTGGTGATTATTATCGTGTGGACGTATTAGAAAACCCTAACGCATACGATCATCAAAATATCCGCCAATTTATGGAGCACGGCTGGAGTGGTGTTGAATTTGAAAAAACGAACACATTAAAAGCGCTTTAATTTGGACCTAAGCGTGGCCTAAATCTCAACTTTTAAGCCGTGTGCCAAATTATTGACCATTTCTCTGTATATACCCGCATTCAATCTAATGGCATAAATCCTGCTTTATTCACTATATTGCAAGATAAAAATAAGTGGGGAATTCATTTTACATTCCCCTTGTTTTTAAGGCAAAACACACCATTATCTTAAACAACGGACGTATTTTTAGCCATTTGATTTTATAGAATGTGCTTATAAAATATGCGATAATGATAACTTTTATAAGTAAATTCTAATTTTGTACACATGAAAACAATCAATAAGTCTGATTTAGAAGAAGCCCTAAAATTATGTAAAGGTGCCTTTGTCGCCGCTGCGGGGTTTAGTTTGGTCATTAACATTTTGCAACTTGTACCCACCATCTACATGTTGCAACTCTATGACCGTGTAGTTCCTACCGGCAACCTTTCAACGCTTACCATGCTTACCCTCATTATGATGGTATTGTTTGCCACAATGGGAACATTAGAATGGGTGCGCTCACAAATTTTAGTCCGTGTGAGTACACGACTTGAAACGCTCCTTAACGAGCGCTTATTTAAAGTCGCCTACAAACAAGCACTTTATTCTGGTGGTCAACGCGCTTCTTCTCAACCGCTTGATGATTTAACGGCATTGAGACAATTTATGACAGGCAATGGCTTATTTGCGTTTTTTGACGCACCTTGGCTGCCTATTTATATTGCCTTGATGTTCGTATTCCATTCCATGTACGGTTGGATGGCGGTCGGCACCGCTATTTTGCTTATCATTGTGGCGATTGTTCAAGAAAAAGCGACCAGCAAAATGCTCAGCGAAGCTAACATGATGGCCATGGTTGGACGCGGTCTTGTGAACAAAAATCTTCGCAACGCAGAAGTCATTGAATCAATGGGGATGTTAAACAACATTCAACAACGTTGGCTCAAAAGCACCAATAAAGTCCTTGTGCTTCAAGCTACTGCCAGTTCACGTGCGGGTTTAATTAGTGCAACGTCAAAACTCATTCGACTTTCATCTCAGTCACTCATTCTTGCGGTCGGCGCCTATTTAGTTATCGGCAACGAGATTACTTCTGGCCTAATGATTGGTGGCTCTATTTTGCTTGGCCGCGCACTCGCCCCTATTGATATCGTGATTGGATCGTGGAAAGGCTTTATTAGCGCACGCGGACAATATTCACGTCTAAATGAATTGCTTCGTCAAATTCCAGCCGATACTGAGCGTATGACGCTCCCAACCCCTGAAGGCAACTTCCAATTTGAATCAGCTGTTGTCGCCCCACCGGGAGCCAAAACGGCCGTTTTAAAAGGTATCTCACTCACCATTGCTAAAGGTGATGTTGTCGGTGTCATTGGACCCAGTGGTGCAGGTAAATCGACATTCGCACGCGCATTACTTGGAATTTGGCCAACCGCTAACGGTAAAATCCGCTTAGATGGAGCTGATGTATTTACATGGAATCGCGAAGAACTTGGCCCACACATCGGTTATTTACCACAAGATATTGAATTATTTGAAGGGACGATTAGCGAAAACATTGCCCGTTTTGGCGATGTTGATCCAGAAAAAGTGGTCAATGCGGCAAAAATGGCTGATGTTCATGACTTAATTTTGCATCTTCCTGAAGGTTACGACACCATCATCGGTGCAACATGTCGTCGAACTTATGAGCTTGTCCATTCGATATTGCGGAACACAACACATTCCATCTAACACCGCCACCGTCGTCCTTTCCCATCGAATACGGACTCAATGGTATATCGGACATCGACAAACGCTTGTTGGATGGTAACGAACGAATCATCGAAGATGGGAGTGGCTGCCAACCATGTCGTCGAACTTATGAGGTTGTCCATTCGCTATTTCGGAACCCATCACATTCCATCCAACACCGCCACCATCGTCCTTGGCCATCG
>CAJBJW010000241.1 GCA_903953455.1 uncultured Pseudomonadota bacterium
CAAATGAGTCGTTAATATGAATTCAAAATCCATTCTAATCCGTATTTTGGTTGTTTCATTGTTTATTATTTCAGACTATTAAAAAATTTTATACTTTTGTTACATGGACATATTTAAGGTGAAGAGAAATGAAATTATTGCTTGTTGAAGATGACCAGCACCTTGGGGATTTAATCAAACAAGATTTAGTCGAATCTGGCTTTACTGTTGATTTAGCGACGGATGGAAAGTCAGGCGAGTTTATGGGATTTACTGAAGACTACGACATCATTGTGCTTGACTTAGGTTTATCCAAATTATTGGGACTCGATATTTTAAAAATGTGGCGCTTAAATGGATTGAATACGCCTGTTTTAATTCTTACTAATCAAGATAACTGGTATCACCGTGTAGATAGTTTTAAGGCTGGAGCAGATGATTACTTAGGTAAGCCTTTCCGCACTGAAGCATTGCTTTCACGCCTTAATGGAATGAATAAAAGCGATAAAGGAGATTCGCAAATAGCCCAATATTCAACGGCAGGTGTTGAATCATTTGGCTTGTATTTGAATGAAGATAATAAAACAGTTACGAATGATCATGTTGTTCACGATTTAACGCCTATTGAATATATGTTACTCAAGCTATTTTTGTCAAATCCCAATGTGCTTTTGACCAAATCGAGATTGATTGAAAGTCTATATGAAATGGATACTGACCCAGATAGTAACGTTCTTGAAGTTTATATTTCTCGACTACGTCAAAAGATTGGTAAACATCGTATTGTTACGAGACGCAGTCAAGGTTATATATTTAAAGATTCCATCTAGATTTTTAGATCATTAACTAAACATTAAAAAAAACAGAATTTCAAATGATTCATAAGCAAATTGAATACAGGGGCTATTAGTGGCCGTCATTTTAGCGGGTATCATGCAGCTAATTTTGGGGTATTTACGCGCGGGAATTATGGGTGCTTTTTTCCCCTTGGCGTTGATTGAGGGGATGCTCGCGGCGATTGGGCTGATTTTAATTATTAAGCAAACACCACATGCAACTGTCTACCACACTAGTTTTGTAGGTGATGAAAGCTATATGCAAGAAAGTGCGGAGTCGAGTATTCGAGTTAATTGAGTCGATTTCACATAATACTAAAGTGATAGCGATTAACTACTTTATTAAAGGAGAAACCAATGATTTTGCAAAGATTAAAGCTATTTTTTACGTTTTTCGATAGCAGGTGGGAAGATTTAGACCGTGCTAATTGGGGACGAATTGTGTACCGCGATTTTAGTGCGGGCTTAATTGTTGCCCTAACAGCCATTCCGATGGCAATGGGCTTTGCAATGGCAATGGGTTTGCGCCCAGAACAAGGCATTATTGCAGGGGCGTTAGCTTGTGCGGTTGGGCGAACTTTTGGTGGCTCTAAATATCAAGTTTATGGACCGACAGCGGCATTTATTCCTCTCATTGCAGGTTTGATTACAAAATACGGCGAAGCTAGCGGCGGTACGTTGCAAGAGGCACACGGATTTTTAGTCTTAGTTTCTGTGATTGCGGGTGTTATTTTGATGCTAATGGGCGTATTTGGATTGGGAAAATATGCCAAATTAGTACCTAATTCTATCGTTGTCGGTTTTACTGCTGGCATTGCTGTTGTTATTGCTATGACGAATTTCAAAGAAATTTTAGGCGTTACAAAACTCGGTGATTTGCTAGTTAAACAAGGTGAAGGCGATTTTTTTAGCACGCTCGCGCAAACATCCATTGATTTTAGTCAAATCAACATTTGGGCGGTAGCCATTGGTTTAGGTACGTTTGCATTAACCAAAATTTTGTTGAGAATTTCTATTTTTATTCCCGCGCCACTGCTTGCCATTTCGTTATCAACGCTTTTGAGCGCGACGGTTTTAAAAGACAAAGGTATTAAACTCGTTGGCGATATTTACGGCTCAATTCCTAACAATTTTTTCCAATTCACCCCACCCGTGATGCCAGACCTCACAACGAGCGTGATGATTGATATTGTGTTTTTTGTACTGGCGATTGTGTTTGTTTCAGGCGTTGAAAGTTTGCTTTGTTCATCGATGGCTGACCGTTTAGCAGACAATCGCAAAACACCGTTTAATCCAGATAAAGAATTTTGGGGACAAGGTTTAGTGCAAATCATTGTGCCGCTGGTCAATGGTTTTCCTTGCACAGGCGCACTGGCAAGAACCGCAACAAGTATTAAAGCGGGAGCCGTTACGCCGCTTGCAGGCTATTTCAAAGCCATTTTAAAACTCGCGTTGGCTTATTACATTGCAGAGTATTTGGAAATGGTACCGATGGCGTGCATTGGTGGGATTTTGCTTTGGGTTGCCAGTAATATGTTCAAACCCGCTGAAATTAAACAAGTGTTAGAACACAATAAATTCCATGCCAGTTTAATGATCTATACCGCTGTGTTGGTTCCTTTAACAGATTTTTTAACAGGCGTTTTATCTGCGTTAATTTTGTATGCAATTTTATTTAAATTCTTAGATAAAACACCTGCTCATGCGCCTCACCAAGATACAGCGAATGCAACGGTAAAAGAGCGTGTTAATGCGGCAGGCAAATTTGGCTGCGTAAATGTGTTGCTTGCTATGAATGAAGAAGACGCTGAAATTTTGCGTTATGCGGCAAATTTGGCAAAACATGGCATCAGCTCAGAATTCCATTTCATTCACACTTTGCCGCCTAAAAAACCGCCTTATTCCAACAAAGAACTCGCAGAGATTAAGGCGCGTATTCAACAGGAAGTGGATGATTATTTTGATACGTCACGAAATAATTTAACGTTCCAATCGCAAGTCTTTAACAGCGTGTCGCATATTGATAATTTGATTGAATACATTGTGATGTCAAATACCGATTTAGTCTTACTCGGACATCGCAAACAACAAATCAAACGTCGCTCGCTCGCTTCGCATTTGGCAATGGTAACAAAGGCTTCGGTGTGGGTGGTGCCTGAAAATGCCAAACCTGAAATCACACGCATTGTCGCACCGATTGATTTTTCACCCGCGTCTGCTGACAGTTTGTCACACGCCACTGCGCTGGCAAAAATGTATGGTTTAAAAGAAGTCGTTGCGTTGCACATTTATTTTGATGAAGTTGCCGTGCGTTACGATGAACATATTGAACAAGTAGAATGGCAAGAAGCGAAAACCTTTGAAAATTTCCTTGCCACGGTTGAAACGCATGGCGTAAGTGTGAAACCTGTGTTTATGGAAGGGGGTAATGCCGCACACGCGATTTTGTACGAAAAATTGCAACTCAACGCAGATTTACTCGTTATCAGTACGCATGGTCGTTCACGTTCAAGCACTATTTTACTGGGCGATACTGCGGAGCAAATTATTCGTGATACGTCAATTCCTACGCTTGCAATCAAACATGATGGTAATTATGGTTTGCTTGATGCTCTGGCAAAAAGCCGTTTCTGGGCGCATTCGGAGTTGGAGAGAGCTAATTAGTTTTTTAGTGAATGCTCATATGTGCTGCTTCAACCAACATAGAAACTGCTGTTGTAAGGACGAATATGGTAATTGGCATGACAATTGGTTTGTTCTTTGTCATAAAAGCCAATTATCATGTTCCAATTACGCTTTCTAAAGAAGGTTCACATTACCAACTTTGCTTTAATTAAGGATGTGTCATTTTTTGAATAAGGCGGTACTGCGTGAATGTATTTTGAGTATCGAAGAAAATAGTCATGTCACCATTGATACGACGAAAGCAGAATTTATTGATCATGATATTTTGGAAACCATTAAAGATTTTTTAGCAACCACTTTAGACGACAATATACGCGTTGAATTCATTGAAATAAACGGCTACCAACGTTTTTCAGGTATTGATGAAAAAAATATTTAATTTTTTGTGTGTCTAATAATAATTTTAGTGGTTTTATCGATGATTGAATTTAAAAATTTACAGTATGATTTCTCAGCGGGTCTAGCTATCTTCTTTATCGCTATTCCTATGTCTCTAGGCATTGCTCTTGCCTGCGGAGCGCCATTATATTCAGGATTAATTGCCAGTATTGTGGGTGGTATATTAGTAGCACCATTGAGTGGCTCTTCACTTGGCATTAGTGGTGCTGCAGCTGGACTTGTAATCATTATGCTCAGTAGTATTGAATCACTTGGGTTTAGTGCATTTTTGCTAACGGTATTTATCGCGGGGATGTGTCAAATTCTGATGGGGCTCACCAAAATGGGAACCATAGCGCATTATTTTCCAAGTGCCGTCATTAAAGGTATGCTGACAGGTGTTGGAGCTATCATTTTCATCAAGCAAATTCCTCATGCAGTCGGTTATGATTTTGATTATGAGGGAGATTTGTCTTTTTTTCAGTCGGATAACTTTTCTTCATTTTCTGAATTAACGCATATGTTTGATGCGTTTTCACCTACGGCAACGATTATTGCCGTTTTATCTTTAGTCATTTTGATCATTTGGGAGCATCCAGCACTTAAAATAACGAATTTTGTTCAATTACTTCATGTTGTTATCTTGGGGGTTCTTGTAAATGAGTACTTACGCTTGTATTACCCTGATTTAGCTCTCAAAGAATCACATCTTGTCTCCTTGCCGGTTGCAAAAACGATGGGTGATTTATTTGAACAAATGCACAGCCCAGATTTTTCACAACTAAACAATCCAGTTATTTATATAAGCGCAATTACACTGGCGTTTGTGGCGAGCTTAGAAACATTAATTGCGGTTGAAGCGGTCGATCGATTAGATATGTATAAACGAGTGACGCCAACGAATCGAGAATTGATAGTGCAGGGCATAGGGAATATGACGTCAAGTTTACTGGGTGGTTTGCCCCTTACTCAAGTCATTGTTCGCAGTTCCATTAGCATTCAATCGGGTGCAAAGACAAAAGCAGCTGGATTTATATCAGGGATAGTGCTGTTAATGACGGTATTTTTAATTCCCGACTGGTTTAATAAAATTCCACTCGCCAGTCTTGCAAGTATTTTGCTTGTCACCAGTTATAAACTCATGCGTCCAAGCATCATCGCGAAAATGTATGAAGCTGGAATTTATCATTTTCTTCCGTTTTGCGCGACGGTTTTAGGACTTATTTTTACTGATTTCTTGACCGGTATCTTAATTGGTTTCGCTTGCGCTTTAGTGTCAGTTATTGCTGAAAATTATAAAAGTGCCATGTATTTTCGCGAAACGCATATTGGTAATAAAATCATTTTTCGTTTATCTGAAAACGTGTCTTTTCTCAATAAAGCCAATCTCAAGCAAACGTTCGATCATTTGCCTAGACATTCAGAAGTGGTGATTGATGCAACGCGATCAACGTATTTAGATTACGACGTGTTTGAAGTGATTTGTGATTTTAAAAAAGAAGCACCTTTAAAGGATATTCATGTGACATTGCAAAATGTGCGCGGTTTTGGTGTTTTAGAGCCTGTGCAAAACGTCAAAGCGCAAACGTATGAGAGTCAACAAGCGCTGACACCTGCTCAAGTATTGGAGATACTCAAGGAAGGAAATGCACATTTTATGAATAATCTCAAAGTGAATCGTAATTTGTTTGAACAGATCAATGATACGCAAGACAATCAATTTCCCTTGGCAATTATTTTGAGCTGTATGGATTCGCGTACGTCAGTAGAGTTAATATTTGATCAAGGACTGGGTGATGTTTTTAGTACGCGTGTTGCAGGCAATATTGTTAACGAGGATATTTTAGGCAGCATGGAATACGCATGCTCTGTGGCGGGTTCAAAACTGATCGTTATTTTGGGGCACACCCACTGTGGCGCTATCAAGGGGGCGTGTGCTGAGGTAAAACTCGATCATTTAACCGGTTTACTTGAAAAAATTCAACCATCGGTTGACAGTGTTTGCTCTCAGCATAACATCATGGCAATCGGGAATGACGATGCGTTAATTCAAGCGGTATCTAAACAAAATGTGATGTTTATGGTTAAACAAGTTAAACAACGCAGTCCTTTACTTAATAATTTATATCAACTCGGTAAAATTGATATTGTTGGAGCAATGTATGATATTGAAACGGGTAGGGTTTCATTTTATGACAATTAGAGAATCGTGAAATGGACTATTTCTAGCATCATATAAAAAGCCGTTGCAATCTAAAGTAGGCTGAACGACTTTTTCTGCATAAATTAATGAATTTTAATGTTTCGCATGATGATGCGGATGCGCTGCAATTGCAAGTTGCTCAGGCATTAATGATGAGTGATGATGCTCAATTAACCATTGGTCATCGTCATATTCGTAAACGAATGAATAACGAGCTTCAACTTGTTTAGTTTTGCCATTTTTTTCATGGACCGTGAATAGATACAGTCCAGTATCTGAGGCAATGTTACAACCTAACTTAATGGTTCGTCGAACAATCTTGCCTTGGGGTTTCTTTTGTAAGAAATGAACAAAGTATTCTTTAATCTCTTCATGAGTAGTACGTGGTATGTCCGATAAAGTCGGCAATAAAATCGCATCACTCGCATATTCTTTACTCACTTCTTCTGGATCTAATGTGGCTAATGACGCATTCCATCTATCAAATAATGATTTAATTTCTTCTTCACTTGTTTTTACACACGCTACGTTGTTATGTGTTTCGGCGTGAATGGGTGCAAACTCTTGTGCATACACTGCTGGCAAATAGGTTGCTGTTGCCAAACTGACTATAGCTAATAATTTTTTCATAATCTATCCGATGTTAATTTATGCCTTCACCAAAATAAGTCTACCTTAAATTAATGTACCATTCATAATAAATTATAATTGCATTAATTAAAACAATATTTATGCGAATATTTTGAGCTTAACTAAATTAATTTATTGTAAAAAAATGTAATATCCTCTAAATATTAATTTAATATTAA